>JADZFK010000241.1 GCA_020849945.1 Pirellulales bacterium
GAGGGTTGGTTGGGGAGGGTTGGCGGGGCGGGGCAATCGTGTAAGAAATCGTCAGCGGATCGTGAAGAGGCTTCCTACGATGGTGAACGGGCCGATTACTCAACAACAGATCGAAACGATTCTAGCGGAACTGTGCGACCCCGAAACGGGGCGAAGCATGGTTCGGATGGAGCAGATTCGCCACATCGGCATCGATGGCCGCGGGGTCGAGGTCACGCTTGGCCTCACAACCTGGTCGAGCCTGCTCTGGGAAGAAACGCGCCAAGAGGCCGAGAAACGGCTCGCCGCCAAGCTGCCGGCCGGGACGAACGTGCGGGTTCGCGTGACGGAATTCGTGCGGCCACCCGAGCCTATCGGCGAGATCGGTCTGACGGCCAAGAGCGTGATCGCGGTTGGCTCGGGCAAAGGGGGCGTCGGCAAGAGCACGATTGCAACCTCGCTGGCCTATGGCCTGCGGCTTGGCGGCGCGGCCGTCGGCTTGATGGATGCCGACGTGTATGGGCCGAGTGTTCCTCACCTGCTTGGTGTCCACGATCGCCCGCAACTGGTCGATGGCCGGTTGCAGCCCGTCGTGAAGGATGATCTGCGGGTGATGAGCATGGGTTTCTTGGTGCCGCCGGGCGAAGCGGTGGTGTGGCGTGGGCCGATGCTCCACGGTGCCATCACCCAATTCCTGCGTGATACCGAGTGGGGAGACCTCGATTATCTGATCATCGACATGCCGCCCGGCACCGGCGATATCGCCCTCACGCTCTCGCAAATCTTGCCGCTCACCGGGGCGGTTGTCGTGTGTACGCCGCAAGATGTTGCACTGCTCGATGCCGTGAAGGCCATTGCCATGTTTCGCAAGGTGAATATCCCCTTGCTCGGCATGGTCGAGAACATGAGTTATTTTTCCTGCCCCGGCTGCGGCAAACGATACGATATTTTCGGCTCGGGCGGCGCCGAACGCCGCGCGAAAGAACTCGAAGTACCGTTCCTCGGTGCCGTGCCCATCAACATCGGCATCCGCGAACGCGGCGACGCGGGCAACACCGGCGGCAACTTCACCGACGAGTCCTCGGCCACGTACTTCCGAGAAATCTGCACAACCCTCGTCCGCCAACTCAGCGCGGCCCACAAAGCCAAACCGCCCCTGCCCACCCTCACCGTGCTCTAAGAACGGCAGCGCTCCATCCCCGCGTTGTTTACACGCGGCGATAGGTGATGCCTTGCCGCCCCACTCGCCGTGTATTCTTGGCCTGGGCACGGCGAGAAGGTTGCCCTTGGCTGCGTCGGCAACGCCGATGCCGCCCGCGGCACGAAGGCTGCGCCGCTCGCGTCCGATTTCTCCGCTCGGGAACCTGGCGGCAGCTTCGGCAACGTTGGGCTGGGCGTTTGCGCATGATGACAAAACGGGAGTGTGCCGGCTCGAATACTTGCAACTACCGGCAGCGACGGCGAACCATCATCATCGCCGTTATGCCGAGCATCATCAGGCTGCCCACGGTCGCGGGTTCGGGAACTTCCACCGCGCCCTGAAGCTGGAATATAAGGACCGGATCGGAATCGCGGTAAGGCCGAAAGTGGCTGTTGTAGTACGTACCGGCCGCCACGGCCTCATCCTGAAATACGTCTTCGCTGCTGTCGCCCCCCGGCGTGAACGTGACAAAAGCGTGCGCGTTGTCGGCCGAATCGCCATGCACAAAGCCGTCGTAAACATTGTGGCCGTTCATATCGAACAGCACGGTGCGGAAATCGGGTTGCGTTGCTCCGAACGTAGCCGCGTATTGGGCCGCAAACGCGGGATCGACATCCAAGTTAATCTGGAACCGCACCAACTGGCCCGGCAGCAGCCCGCCGTTGCCGATCGATACGACAATCTCATCGCCGCCGTTAAGAGTCGAGGACAAGAGCGAGAACCCCGGCGTCGTGCTGCCCAACTGCGCAAGGCTGCCCCCCTCGAAAGGCCCGAAGTTGAAGCGGTTGTCCCCAATCGTCAGGTGAAATTCGGTGATCGGGCTGCTCGAACTGGCTTCGTTACGCAGCTCGATGTACGGCATGTTGCGGCACATCATCCGCTGGTAGCCAATGTCCCACATCAGCCACTTGTCCCACATCATGTCGAGCGGGTTCTCCAGCTTCATTTCCTTTTCCGAGATGCTCATGGTCCAATTGTTCTGTGCCACGGCGGGGGCCGCGAGCGCCATCCACGCAAACGCGATCGCCGCAACACTTGTGGCGATCATTCCAACAGATCGAAAAACAAACGGGCAGATGTTGCAAGAGACGTGAGTCATGGTCGAGTTCCTCTGGTTTCCTTACCGATGATGGGACGTTGCGGCCTGCATTGGCCGCGCGGGGTCGTGTGGGATTCGAGGCTTTGGGGTAATTGCGAGATAGGCTCCAGAAGCGGCTTGGGGTGCCCGTGCAAGACGCCGCGCGGCAAGGGGCTTTCCCGGCGGATCACCACGAAGCACAAGGCAACGCTGGCAACCACCGACGAAAAGCCCAACGCGGAGATCGGCGGCAAAGAATAGCGAAGCAAATCGCCCCCGGCGCGCACGGCGAAGCGGAACAACATGCCGCTCGAGTTGCGTTCGTGCCGGATGGTGCCGTGCGCCGAAGAGAATTCCCCGTGCAGCGTACAACGCTAGCCAACTCGTGCGGGTAATGAATCACCCACCGGTGGCGCGAAACCCATCGAAAGACCGGCCAACACGAAAAGTGGACGGGGCGTTACGAGAGATTTCGGAGGACGCTGGCCAATAAGGCTCGGGAATGTCTGGCGAACAGCAGTGCGAATGACTTCGCCGCTGCCGATCTGACACTCATGAGGTCGCTCCAAAAAAACGCCGAGAAATAAAGGGAACTACCGCCGCCGAGGCACCTTCAAACACACCCAGACGCCGGCGCTACCTCTTTTATAAGTACAACCGAAAGCCATGTCAACGATAAAACACGCGAAATCAGGGGTTCCCGTTCGCGCGCAAAAAAAGACGCGGCGAGGTCCCCTCAAGCTCCCAGCTCGTCCCGCCGCGTCGAACCGCCGCCCCTCTCCCCGAAGGTGCGGCAGCAATGAAATCTAGTTTCGCGGGGGACGCTGTCAAACGGGTCGGCCGAACATGCCCTGCCGGTCGCATCCGGTCCTGCTGCCGGCCGTTCAGCGTGGCCGATTGGGCCGATCGTATCGACTGGCCGGCCAGGGTGTTCGCCAAACGCAACGGCCCAAGGTGCCGCCAAGTTGCGCCGCGGCAACCCGCGTGGCAAACTAGGCATTGTTCCAGAACTTCCCTCCCTTTTAGGGAGGGGTTGGAGGAGGGTTCGCGGATCGCTGGATTCCTGGCCTGGCTCGAACCGCTGCCCGAACCAGAACCGGTAGTGAGACAATGCCTAGCTGTTTTTGGGAATCCAGTCGAGTGCCAGGTCCAGCGCCGGGGCCGAGTGCGTCAGGCTGCCGACGCTGATGCGATCGACGCCGGTGGCCGCAATGGCCGCCACCGTTTCTAGCGATACGCCCCCCGAGGCTTCCAGCTCGATCCCCGGCGCAAGCTCATTGCGGCACGCCACCGCGGTTCGAAGTTCTTCCGGCCGCATGTTATCCAGCAACACAAGGTCAGGCCCGGCGGCCAACGTGTCGGCCAGCAATTCCAGACAATCGATTTCGACCTCAACCGGCATCGCTTGGTCAAGCTGCCGCGGATCCATCTCGGCAAGGAACGTTCGCGCGCGCCGAACCGCATCGGCCGGCGAAAGGTTGGCCTCGGCCGCCAGGGCCAGATGGTTATCCTTGATCAATATCGCGTCGAACAAACCCGTGCGATGGTTGTACGCACCGCCGCAACGAGCCGCGTATTTTTCCAGCCGACGAAGGCCAGGCGTCGTCTTCCGCGTATCGTAAATGCGAGCCCGGGTTCCCGCCACGTGTCGAACGTACTCGCAGGCCCGTGTGGCAATTCCAGAAAGGCGGCACACAAGGTTCAGCATCGGCCGCTCGCACGTCAGCAGGTCGCGGGCAGAACCGGTGAAGCGCGCCACCTCGGCCCCGGCGGAAACCTCGTCACCATCGGCGGCCTCGAATTCAACATCGATCGCGGCCTGCATCTCGCTGATGACGATCGGCAACGCCCGCAAACCAGCCACCACCCCCGGCCGACGCGCTACCATCACCGCACCCCCTTGCTGCTCGGCCGATACCAGCGATACCGTCGTCCAATCGTACCCGCGCGCAAGGTCCTCGCGGACGGCCAACCGGATGAGTTGCCGCAAGTCGTCTTCAAGCGAAGAATCCCAGGTCAGTTGGTGGAAATCGTGATACAAGGTGGAACGCGTATCGTACAAAGTGGAAAGAAGGATCTAGCGATGGCAACCAGAGGAGCGAGGGGCGAGGAGCTAGACAGAAGCGTTTGCGTTCAGATGTACTGGCTCATTCTCCTGGAGGATACGCCTGCTCTTAGGTGGGTGGTGCCGTTACGCCGGGGTCCTCGCGCGAGAGTTCGCCGTTGGGAAGTTCGTAATAGAGAATGCCGTTGATCGAGTAGACGTTGGGGATGCCGAGACGGCGATTTTGTTCTTGGGCGGCGTGGGCGGCCGCGTTGCCGATGCGGATGAGCTCGGCGACTTTTTCGTAAGTTTCCAGAGGGATCGTTGTATTAGCCATTGATTTCGCCCGCCTGTTCCACGTTCTCCAAGAAGCGGCTGAACAAGGCCTCGTCGGAAACGATAAAGTCCTCGTGATATCCAAAAGCGACTTCCACCAAGCCGCTACCAGCATTGTAAACCATTGCCCAATGATCGGCAATTTTTCGATAGATGGTCCAGAAATTGGTGAGACTACGTGATTATCGACGGCGGATGTCGGCTTCAGGCACGTTATGTCCGCCGCGTCGCACACGCTGCTTCACGCGATTGACGCACGTATCGGCAGAGTCCAAGTAGACAAAGTAGACCGTGACGACGAAACCCAAATCATGGGCCTGTTGCATGTACTTTCGCCAAGTGCGGCCGGATAGGGTCGTCTCCACGATGAAGTCGTTCCCAGTCGCCAGGGGTTCGGCGGCTTGCGCGAAGAACTCCTGGCCGGCGGTATATTGCCGTGCAAATTCGTCCGCAATGTCAAGTTGTGCCGCAATCGCGTCGGCGCACAGGTACGGACAATTACACTCCGCCAAGTACGCCGCGACGAACGTGCTCTTACCCGAGCCGTTGGGGCCGGCAACGATGAGGAGTTCTTTGGCAGGCACGGTATTGGGACGATAAGAATGCGGCTGGATTTCTGATGGTCAAACGCGATAATGAGTGGTCGGCGTTTATTCCTTCGCGGTCGAGGTGTAGTATGGCCGACTCGCGGCAACCAAAGCAACCAGAGCCTGCGGCATCGAACTGCGGAGAACCGCGCCTCACACAGGCTCGGCCACGCGATTGGAGGCCGGTGCTGAAACGAGCCGATCAGGCGGTTGTCGCGGGGCTGGTGCTGTGCGCGGTCGCGGCAACGTTCGCGCATTGGGTGCTGCAAGGCGGCCTGCGGGGAGAGATCATCGAGATCGATCGGGCGGAGCCGCTCGAAGCCCGGTATGTGGTGGATATCAACTCGGCCGACTGGCCCGAATTGGCCGAGTTGCCCCAGGTGGGAGAGATACTCGCTCGGCGAATTGTCGAATCGCGCCGGGTGGCCGGGCCGTTCAAAGATCATGGCGATTTGAAACGCGTCCAAGGAATCGGCCCAAGGACGCTCGAAAAATTGCGGCCGTACTTGTTGCCCATGCCGGCACAAGCCGATGTTGCGGCGGGAACCAACGTTGATGCGAACGCGTTGTAAACGCACCACGACGGCACGACGAACACGACGAACAGTAAGGACAGAATAACAAGATTCGCGGGATCCACAGGATATCCATCCGTAACTGACGGATTGCATGAGCGAGAACCGACATCGATGCTAGATTGCTGTTCTCTCGCCATCCATTGATTCCGGCCCATCCTGTCGATCTCGTAAATCCTGTCGTTTCTTTTCGTCGTGTCGTCGTGTCGTTGTGGTGAATAATGAGGAATTGATATCAGTGGAATTTCAACTTCATGCACCTTTCGAACCCGCTGGCGATCAGCCGCAGGCGATCAAGGAGCTGGTGGCCGCTTTGCGCGCTGGCCGCAAGGAACAGGTGCTGATGGGCGTCACCGGGTCGGGCAAAACGTTCACCATGGCGAACGTCATCCAACAGTTGCAAACGCCCACGCTCGTGCTCTCGCACAACAAAACGCTGGCCGCCCAGTTGTACTCCGAGTTCAAAGAGTTCTTCCCGCACAATGCGGTGAGCTACTTCGTAAGCTATTACGATTACTACCAGCCCGAAGCGTACATCCCGCAACGCGATATCTACATCGAAAAGGATGCCTCGATCAACGAGGAAATCGACCGGATGCGGCTGGCTACCACCAGCGCGCTCGTAAGCAGGCGCGACGTGATCGTGGTCGCCAGCGTATCGTGCATCTATGGGTTGGGGTCGCCGGCCGATTACAAAGCGATGATGGTCGGCGTTGCAGTGGGCGACGTGCTCGACCGCGACGCCATGCTCGCCCGACTCATCGACATTCAATACGAACGCAACGATACCGACCCCTCGCGCGGCAAATTCCGTGTCCGCGGCGATTCCGTGGAAGTGTGGCCTAGCTACGAGGAGTTCGCCTACCGGCTCGAATTCTGGGGCGATGAGGTCGAGCGGCTCAGTATCATCAACCCCACAAGCGGCGAGGTCATCGACAAGCTCGAACAGGTCTACATCTACCCCGCCAAGCACTTCGTGTTGCCCGAGGAACGAATTCACGACGCGGTCGATGAAATTCGCAAGGAACTACGCGAGCGGCTCGAGTTGTTCAAGGGCCAGGGCAAACTGCTCGAAGCCCAGCGGCTTAGCGCCCGTACCCGGTACGACGTGGAAATGATGATGGAGATGGGCTACTGCCCGGGCATCGAAAACTACAGCCGCCCGCTCAGCGGGCGCAAGGAAGGCGAGCCGCCCTACACGCTGTTCGATTTCTTTCCGAAGGACTACCTGCTGATTGTGGATGAATCGCACGCCACGGTGCCGCAAGTGGGGGCCATGTATAACGGCGACCGCAATCGCAAAGTTACGCTCGTCGAGCATGGCTTCCGCCTGCCAAGCGCGCTCGATAACCGGCCGCTCAAGTTCGATGAATGGCGCGAACGAATTAACCAGGTGGTTTACGTTTCGGCCACGCCCGGCCCGTTCGAACTGGAAAAGACGGGCGGCGAGGTCGTCGAACAAGTGGTGCGGCCCACTGGCCTGTTGGACCCCGTGATCGAAGTCGTTTCAGCCCGCGGGCAGGTCCCCCACCTGCTCGAACAAATCCGCGATCGCGCCAGCCACAGCGAACGCGTTCTCGTTACGACTCTTACGAAGCGGCTGGCCGAGGACCTCGCCGAGTTCTTCAGCGAAGCAGGCGTGTTGTGCAAGTGGCTCCACAGCGAATTGGATGCCTTCGAACGCGTCGAACTGCTGCGCGACCTGCGGCAAGGCAAGTTCGAGGCACTCATCGGCGTGAACCTGCTACGCGAAGGGCTCGACCTGCCGGAAGTTTCGATGGTCGCCATTCTGGATGCCGATAAGGAAGGTTTCTTACGGAGCGAAACTTCGCTCATGCAAACGATTGGCCGGGCGGCCCGCAATGTGAATGCCAAAGTCATCCTGTATGCCGACAAAGTTACCGAGGCCATGCAGCGGACGATCGACGAAACGGCCCGCCGCCGCGCTCTGCAAGAGGCCTACAACCAGGAGCACGGCATCACGCCCGAAACCGTCCGCAAGGCGATCTCGGCCGGCATCATCGCCGAGGCCACCGCCCACGCCGAGGCAAACGCCAAAGTCGGCCGCACCGATGAAACGCAGTACATCACCGAGGAATACATCGCCGAGCTTGAAGCCGAGATGTACGCCGCCGCCGAAGCGATGGAGTTCGAACGAGCCGCCGCGATCCGCGATCGCATCGGCCGCATGCGCGACCAAATCGGAAAACCAGTCGGCGTGGTGCGAGACGAGGAATCCGTCGGCCGCAAACGTCGCGGAAAACCCCCGTCCGGAAAGAAAAAATCGGGCGACCCCGCCCAATGGAAAGGCCGCGTACCACGACCAAAACGTGGCGTGTAACCGACCGAAGACCGGCGATACCATCGCCGGCTTTGTACATGCGAGTTCCACAAAGCCGGCGATGGTATCGCCGGTATCGCACAAAGCCGGCGATGGTATCGCCGTTTTATTGGGGTGTTATCCAATCCCAAGGCTGCGCGGGAAGTCCCTTCCGCAGGTTGTGGCGCTCAATGTACTGCCGGAGGTTTTCCCAATGAGAAACATCATCAATGAACTCGATCCACTTGCCCTCACTCCAAACGGGGCCCGTGAAGCAAGTCGTCGAGTGTATCCGCTTTGTAGTTCGTTGAGCAATCCACTTCGCGGTGGAGTCGATGTCAAGGTGAGTGGCGGTCAACAACAGGTGCATATGGGTAGGCTCAATTGTGGCCGCAGCAATTCGCCAATCGGATTGGTTGGCACATTCTTCAACGGCCATGGCAATGGCCTCGATCATTGCGACCGTGAACCGCGTCGGCGGGTGCTTCATCCGTTCCTTCGCCATTCGAAGTCGAACGGGGTCGCCTTCGTGGAGTTGGTGCGGTTCGCAGAAGCCGATCTGTTCGTCCCAGGCGGTTGACCAGTGGCCCCGCGCGTCGCCCGGCAACCACGAACCGTATGCCGACTTGACGAAATGATACCCAATGGTGTTCGCCATGTTTTCGTTCCGGCGATACCATCGCCGCCTTTATGGGGGTAATCGGTAATACAAAGCCGGCGATGGCATCGCCGGTCGCCGGCATCGCCTGCATCGCCACAAGTCTATTGCACTCAATCCACAATGTGTACCGTGCGGTTACGTGTCACATTGTCCGCACACGGCGGAAAGCCTTGCTGGAACGGGTACGCCGAGCGAGTACAATAAGCTATGATTTCTAGTATTCCCCTCGTGCCGATCGGTTTCCGAACGGCCCGAGAAACAATCTTCACAATAAAGCCCGCGGTTTTCGATAAGTGAGGTTCGATCATGTCTGAAACGGCACCTTGGATTACCTATCGCCCCGAACTGAAAGTGCTCGATTGCACGATCCGCGATGGCGGCCTTATCAACAATCACCAGTTCAGCGAAGAGCTTGTGCGGGCCGTGTACGAAGCGTGCATCGCCGCCGGAATCGACTACATGGAGGTTGGCTACAAGGCCTCGCCCCGGCTGCACAAACGCGAAGACTTCGGGCCGTGGAAGTTCTGCGACGAAGACCTGCTCAACCGCGTGTTCGCCGACCACGACCCAGCCCGCACGGGCCTCAAGCTCACGGTGATGGCCGACGCCGGAAAAAGCGATTGGCGCGAGCAAATCGTCCCCCGCCAGGAAAGCAAGCTCGATATGGTCCGCGTGGCATTCTACGCCCACCAGGTTTCTGAAGCGGTCGAGATGATCGAGCACTGCTTCAATCTCGGCTACGAAACCTGCGCGAACCTCATGGCAATCTCCACCATCACCGAGCTGGAAATTGATACCGTCCTCGGCGAAATCGCCAAGACCCATGCCGATGTGATGGTGATCGTCGATAGCTTCGGCAACCTTTATCGCGAGCAAGTTGATCTGCTCTATCGCAAGTACTCGGGCGCGATGGAGGGCACCGGCAAAGAGATCGGCATGCATGCCCACAACAACATGCAGCTCGCGTTCGCCAACACGATCGAGGCGATCATCCTCGGCGCGAACCGCGTCGATGCCACGATGGGCGGCCTCGGCCGCGGCGCCGGCAACTGTTGCATGGAACTGCTGCTTGGTTTCCTACGCAATCCGAAGTTCCGCCTGCGGCCGGTGATCGAACTGTTGCAAAACCACATCGAACCGCTCAAGGCCACGACCGATTGGGGCCC
>JADZFK010000242.1 GCA_020849945.1 Pirellulales bacterium
CGCTGCTAACCAGAACGACATGCCGTTTCTCTTCCAGCAGTTGAACAAGCTGCTCGGCGATATTGGTGACTCGCTGCTGATCGAGCGTGCCATCCTCGCACGCAAGTACGCGGGTCCCCACCTTCACCACCACGGTGCGAGAGCGAGAATCCAATTCTTGTCGAGCGGTGGAGGACATGGAATTCACTTGCTTATGCAACGGTTGATAAGGCAACTTGCGCGACTACAGATACTACTTCCGCACGCTTCATGCGCATGCGACTCGGCGGCTGTCACAAACCCCCGCGCTCAGGCCGGTTGTAGGACGCGAATATCTGCACTGACCAGCATATCCTTCACGCGCTCTCGGTAGCGAAGCATGTGTGGCGCATTCAAATGCGCGGCAAGCGATTCGACGCTTTCCCATTTCTCGACAACCGTGATCGCATCCGAACGCTCGGCGGGCAGCCCGGGGATGCTGGTCGAGAGATCGACCGCGGGAGCGTACTCCAGGCACCCTGCCTCTGCTCGAACCTCGGGCACGAGCTGCTTGAATTCGGCGAGGAATTCCTGTCGGCAGCCACTTTGCAGGTGTAGCGTAGCAATCACATGGATCATGGTAAAACCCCAATTTCCGCAAAACCTATTACGATAATCGACCGCCCCCGAAACGAAAAGACAGGCTTTCGTATTTCTAAGCGCCAATCTGCTTTTCACATAGGGAACCTCCCGGCTCCAAGCGCGTGAGGAAACACCAATTCGAGTTAGCGGCGGCCGCCAGGCCGCTGTTTTAACCGGTCATCTTTGCCACTCGTTTCCACCACTTGTGCCGAAACCAGTAGCCCACTTTCCAAAAAATCACAACCTCTCCGCAAGATTGATATTGTACTCATCTCGCTCCGCGAGCGGAGTACTTAGATTTCTTCCAACCTCCACCCACCGATTGGAGCGAGAAAGTATTCGGATAGCCTTTTCTATCCTTCTATTCCATCCCCGCCCCACCCCCCCGGAAATTCTGAAAAAATTCGCCAAAAAACGTGGCTACCCCCCTTGACGATGTACGGCCGTATACAATAGCCTGTAGTTCAGGTGTGCAGCGGAACACTACCGCTAGATTATACGCGCGGGCTGGGTGCCAGCCTGCGTACCCCCCCGTTCACTTCGCAAGCATGGAGCCTTTCGCAATGGCGCTTTCAGACCTAACACCCCGGCAGCGGGAAGTCTTTGATTTCATTCTAGACAAAATTACCAATCGCGGTTACGGCCCGACCGTCCGTGAGATCGGCGACGAATTTCAGATCAGCTCGCCAAACGGCGTGATGTGCCATCTGAAAGCACTGCAAAAGAAGGGGCTGATCACACGCGAACCGAACCTCTCTCGGTCGATCCAGATCAGCGAAGCCTATCGGCAAGAGCAGGGCATCCCGCTCGTTGGCCAAATCGCGGCCGGCAACCTCTCCGAAGCCATCGAACAGGCCGAACGCTTTGCGTTCGACGATTGGTTCCCCCAACGCAAGAACCAGTTTGCCTTGCGCGTGAAAGGGAATTCGATGATCGATGCGCAAATTGCCGATGGCGACCTCGTCATTTGCCGCCGCTGCCGCACCGCGCATAAGGGCGATATTGTCGTGGCACTAACCGACGAAGGCGAAGCAACTCTCAAGTACTGGTATCCCGAGGCAAATCGCGTTCGGCTTCAACCCGCGAATGCCTCGATGAAGCCGATCTACTGCCGCAACGCCCAGGTCATCGGCATCGTAACCGGCGTTGTCCGCCGCGTCGTCTAGATGCCCGTTGACACGAATTAACCTCTGCCGCAGACGGGGGCCGATGGTTTCAGCAAAGTGCAACCGCCGGCTTTCGTCGGCGGCTATCGGAACGACGCTTTGTCCCCAATACTCCCCTCCCTTTTAGGGAGGGGGTGGGGGAGGGGTCGTGCATTGCCGCATTCTTGACCTTGCTCGAACCGCTAACCGATCCCGTACAGGTTTTTATTGGCGAAGCCCACTACATCGCTAAGCTCACCACGACGGCAAAACGTACACAACGGAGTTACTTGTTACTTGTGAGGGTATCCGGGGGATACGGGATACACAGACCCCGGCTTTGCCCAGGGTCTTGCCCCGATGTTACGATGCGAGGCTGGCTTAACCCCCGGAAAAGCCAGGGCTGAATGTAGTTCCAATTCCCGGACACCTTCAACGGGCTTGTTGCAATTGATATCTGAATTCACCTTCCCGCTCGAATCCTGTTGATCTTGTTAATCCTGTCTAAAGAATGTTTTCGTCGTGTCCGCCGTGTCTTTGTGGTGATCGTGAATTAGCGCGACGGTATTGATTTCTGAAAAGTGCATTCGAAGAAGTTCCAATGACAACGACTATCCCAACATCCGTTACGCAAACGCTCGACAGCATTCGCGAGGCCGGCCTCTACAAACGCGAACGTGAAATCCGTTCTCCGCAGTCCGCCAAGATCGCCGTGGCAGATGGCCGATCGGTGCTCAACCTATGCGCAAACAACTATCTGGGGCTTGCGAATCACCCCGAAGTGGTGAAGGCCGCGCATGAAGCGCTCGACCGTTGGGGCTTCGGTCTCTCCTCGGTCCGATTCATCTGCGGCACCCAATCTTGCCATCGCGAATTGGAGCGAGCCTTGAGCGATTTCCTCGGCACTGAGGATACGATTCTTTACTCTTCCTGCTTTGATGCGAACGGCGGGCTGTTTGAAACGCTCCTCTCGGCCGACGATGCGGTCATCAGCGACGAACTCAATCACGCCTCGATTATTGATGGTATCCGCCTTTGCAAGGCGAAGCGTTACCGGTATCGCACGAATGACATGGGCGACTTGCGCGAAAAACTGCAAGAAGCGACTGCCGCCGGAGCGAGTACGAAACTCATTACGACCGATGGCGTCTTCTCGATGGACGGCACTTGCGCCCGGCTCGACGCCATTTGCGAGTTGGCGGACGAGTTCAATGCGATCGTTCATTTCGACGATTGCCATGCCACCGGATTTTGGGGAGCCACCGGCCGAGGCACCCACGAGTACCGCGGCGTGGTTGATCGGATCGATTTGACATCAGGTACGTTAGGCAAAGCGCTCGGCGGCGCAAGCGGCGGATACATTGCCGGCCGTGCCCCCTTCATCGAACTACTTCGCCAACGCTCGCGGCCGTACCTGTTTTCAAACTCAATCGCGCCGCCCATCGTCGGCGGATCGCTCAAGGCGATCGAGATTGCCCGCACGGATTCGGCTCGTCGCGAATCGCTTCGCAAGAACGCCGCGCTGTTCCGCTCCGAAATGACTCGTCGAGGGTTCAACATCGTGCCCGGCGAGCATCCCATCGTGCCAATCATGCTGGGCGAGGCCACGTTGGCGGCCCGAATGGCCGAGAAACTGCTTGAGCTAGGGGTCTACGTGATCGGGTTCTCGTACCCGGTTGTACCGATGGGGGCCGCGCGAATTCGCGTCCAAGTATCGGCCGAACACACCGAAGCCGACCTCCTGTTCGCCATCGAACAGTTCGACCAGGCTCGGAAAATGGTTCAAGCAACGTGAGTGCGGCGATCGAGCACTCGAACTGGCCACGGCCATGGCAACGAACGCTACTGGCGAAACATTGAGTTTTTCTCGTCGCCATGAGAAAGCAAAAACGCCATCAGGTCGAGCAACTCCGCTTCACTAAGCGTGTTGAGCAGCCCGGCAGGCATCATCGAAGTCGGCGAAGGCTCCATCGATTCAATTTCGGGCCGGTCAATCGTTACGATTGCGTTCGGGTCCTGCATGTTTGTGTTAACCATGATGCCTTCCTTGTTGAAGTTCGTGATTCGACCGGTTACTACCTGGCCTCCCGAAGTCGTGATGACGACTGCCTGGTATTGGTCGCTGACAACCTTGCTTGGTTCCATGACCGACTCCAAGATATCGCGTGGGCTGAAACGCCCCGCAAGACCGGTAAGGTCGGGCCCGACCGCCCCGCCATCTCCGGCGAAGTGATGGCAGGCGTAACAGTTGGCGGCCGCAAACATCGCCTTTCCATGCTTGAAATCTCGCCCCTTCAACTTGGTAGAAAGCAGCGGAAGCACTTCCTCCATCTTCCATTCCTTGACGAACGGACGCGGCGGCGTCACGGGCAGGGCTTGTGCCTGTAGCTTCGGGGCCGCCAGTTCACCAAGTTCCTTTCGCTCGGCTTCGGAAATGTTCGCCAGACAATCGTTTCGCAATTCCTCCATGAAGGTGGGGAAGTTATTGCCGCCACGATACTGCCGCGCGTGGACGAACCACTCCAGCAATTGACGGTGGAGTTCAGGTGTCCAACCAACCTTGAGGTACCGCAACGAGCGCACGAGATTGATTTGCTCTTCCTGGGCAGGCGCGGTAGCCACTAGTGCCATGCCTTTTCGAGCAGCCGAAGGTGCTTGAAGATAACACATCAACTCTGTCAGCATGCCATTGGCTCGCGCATCGCGGGCGGGGTAAATGGAATCGAGCCGCGCAATGACCCGATCGCGAACCGATTCCTCGGGTGCGCCCAAACGGTAGAAGGCCAGTTCGCAAACGCGGATCGCCTGCAATCGCTGATCGTCTGAGAGCGTTTCCCAATCGAGACGGTCAAGGGCCAGGAATACTTGGCCTTGAAGACGGTGGGGCAGGGCACCGCCGATTGAAAACGTCGGCACCGGAGTATCCAAATCGGGGCCTTTCGGCTTGTAGCTCCGCGGCACTTTGCGAACCAACGCCAACAGGACTTCAAGCAATGTTTGAGGGTTTTGCTCGGCGAGCGCTCGTGACTCCCATTCGGCGAGAGGCCTGTGTTCGATCGCCGTTCGGGCGGCCGATCGCAGAAAGCGATCCGAACTGCCCAGGTGTGGCCACGCCTTTTCCACGGCATCGGGGTGATCGCCAACGTGAAGCGTTTCTAGTTCGCGTCGTAGCGCTCGCTGCTCTTGGTTTGGTTGATGGCCATCGGCGCGGGCCGTCGATTCGCTTCCCACATAGGTCAGGCGATACAAGCCCGATTGCGTGAGCCGACCGCCGATCAAGAAATACATAGCGCCGTCCCGCTGATTCACGACGGCATCGGTCAACGGCAACGGCGTGGCCCACATGAACTCCTCCGAAGTCGCCGCATAGGAAGAGCCCTCTGGCTGCAAATGGATCGCATACATCTTGCCATAGGTCCAATCGCAAATGAAAAGTGCATTCTGGTACTTTGCCGGGAACTTCGCGCCATAACCAAACGTGATCCCTGTGGGCGAACCAAGCCCAGTATTCACAACCGGCGGCAACGTATCAGCGTAGTAGACGGGCCACTTCGCGCTGCCGTTTCGCCACCCCCAATCAGTTCCACTGGAAACATGACACACGCGGGTAGGCCGATACCACGGCGCGCCGATGTCCCATTCCATATCGGCATCGTAGGTGAACAGCTCACCATCGGCATTGAACGCAATATCAAAAGGGTTTCGATACCCACTCGAAATGCGCTGCCAGTTCTTGCCGTCGGGATCGACCTGGTAAATAGCACCAGCCGGCGCTGGCATGCCTCGCATGAAACCAACGCCATAGATACGCGGCAAAAGTTGATCCTCGTCCCAAATCTCGGGTACTCGCGATTCGGTGCCTGGAACCGGCAACGAATTATTCCCGCAAACCACGTATAACGATTTTCCATCAGGGGCCAGCACCACGGCATGAGGGCCATGCTCACCATCGCCCTCCACGTGTTGCAGCCGCTTCACGAGGTCGAGTTCGCCGTCGCCATCGGAGTCGGTTACGCGATAAAGCCCGCTCTGCTTGCGGTCACGGTTCATCATCACGTAGAGGCTATCAAACGCCCACAATAAACCTTGAGCACCACGTACCTTGGCCGGGATGCGCTCCACACGAACGCGGCTCGAATCTGTTTTCGTATCGGCGACGATCGGCGCAGCCCCTTCATCGGCTAGCGACACACGATACAAACCGCCGTTCTCGTCGCTTACGATGAGCCGACCCCGTGGATCGGTGCAGAGGTTGACCCACGACCCCTCACGATCCTTCGGCACCGAATACAGCAGTTCGACTTGGAACCCCTCGGGCACATGAATCTTGTCAGCGGGCGTGGCACTCGACGAGAGTTCGAAGGCCTCACGACTTGGCTTCTTCGCGGTTTCATCTGCCGCGGCAGTTCCGCCCGCCGCCCAATTTGCAGCCAACACCATGAGCAGTATCGACCGAAGTACAATATTCTGGAACGGCATCAATCGACCTCCATCGGTGTTCGTCAAGCAGTCGCTATTTGTGTATAGGGCCGAACCGTAGTTCAGGTTGCAAGATAGTGTGTTCCGCCTGCCGGGCAGGACTATGGATCGATCGCTACGTGGTTAATTCACCATCACTCGACCAACCCCGAGCCAGTTGCAAGGCGAAAACTCAATTTCCGTCGCCGTTGGCTCGGGGGCAAACGATCCGAGAGGGGCCATATTCCATGCCTCATCTATAGGTGCCGGTGGTGATATTGAGTGGTCGTTCATAGTTTTGCTCGGCTCGCGGGGCCTACTTGCGGCGTTCCTATGATGCACCGCTTTCCGCAACCCAAGCCAATTCCTGGCAAGCTCATATTATGCGTGCAGAACCCCTTTCCGCAAAGCAATGAATCGGAGGATATTATTGGACTATTATTGGGAACTAAACCGGATCATCATTGAATACGGTCGAGGGGCAAGATTCCGCGGTAAGGCCGCAATGCAGTGCAACCCAGATGTTCGTTGGTTGCGCACCCTTGCTAGGGGCCGCACGTTCGCATCGCTACAGGAAAGTGTCGCATGACTCCCCCATATGTCACGGGCACGGCAGGAATACTGGCTGTGTTGAGCAGTGTTTGTGCCGTATTCTTCTGGCTGGAAAAGGCTACGGGGTGGCGACTGTTTCAGTACATGCCTCCGCTGGTGTTCATCTATGCGACACCGATTTTACTCACCAATCTGCAGGTGCTCCCGCTCGAGTCGGCGGTCTATGAAAGTATCGAGAGCCTCCTGCTTCCCATGATGCTCACCTTGCTTCTGCTGAATGTCAATTTCAGCGGAGCGCTACGCATCATGGGGCGAGGCGTGGGCGTCATGCTCTTTGGTTCGTTGGGGGTGATGATTGGCGCGCCATTAGGATTGCTTGTCGTGCGCCGGTGGCTCGGGCCAGACGCCTGGATGGCATACGGCGCTCTCGCCGGCAGTTGGATCGGTGGAACAGGCAACTTGATGGCCGTCAACCAGATGCTCGATGCCCCCGGTGCGGAAGGAGGCTTGGCCGTACTGGCCGATTCCACCCTTTATTCCTTGTGGCTTCCCGTGCTGCTTATTTCCAAGCGATTCGCAACATCATTCGCCCGTTTCACGGGGGTTGAATCGGATCGTGTCGAACAGCTCCGCGCAATTGCAATTGCCGAACGGCATGAACCTCGTGTTCCCACGACTCGCGATTACCTATTCCTCGTCTGTATCACGTTGGTAGCTACCTGGGTTGCCAATTCGTTGGCCTCTGTGCTGCCCGTCAAGGAGCCGTTCCTCTCCGTAAATACATGGAAGATACTGCTGATAACGTCATTGGGAATCGCGTTGTCGTTCACGCCGATGCGTCGCATTCCGGGGAGCCAAGATTTGGGGATGGCATTCGTGTTCCTGTTTGTGGCCAAGATGGGTGCAACGGCCGACCTTTCCAGTGTGGCCAAGCAAGCAATCCCATTTCTGGCCGGTGCGTTCATCATGATTTCCACCCACGGCCTGTTCTGCCTGATCGGGGCCAAACTGTTCCGATCCGATATCCATACGGCCGCCATCGCCAGCGCCGCCAACATAGGCGGTGCCGCATCGGCCTCGATCGTGGCCTCGCACCACTTGCCGGCCCTGGTCCCTTCAGCCATCCTTATGGCCCTGATTGGCTACGCCATCGGCACCTATTGCGGATATCTTACGGCGCTCCTCTGCAGGATGCTGATGTGAATGAACACCGAAACAGCACGGGGCAGGGCAGGGGAGGGGAGTAGGGGAGTAGGGCGGCCCGCCTTAATCTCACAATCTCGTCGCTGGTTTCCTTTCTCATTCCAACGGTCGTTTCGCAAAAGCAAACGACTTGCTGTGGCCTTCATCATACGCCGGGTCGTTCGGGTCGAAACTGCTGATTCGTACCTTGGGCATCACGGCTTGAAGGAACTTCTGTTCTCCCAGGTAGATGGCCGTGTGGCGAATCTTGCCATCGTCGCCCAAGAAGTACAGCGTATCTCCGCGCCGCATGTTGGTTCGATGCCAACGTGTGGCTGTCAGTTGTCCTACATAAAACTGTTGGTACGAATCACGGGGCAAGTGGAAGCCGACAGCGGCATAACTCATCTGCACTAAACCCGAGCAATCGATGCCTTGCTGCGTGCGGCCTCCCCAGAAGTACGGTGTGCCGATGAGTCGTTTGCCTGTGGTAATCGCTAGTTCTATATCGTTCGTCGGTTCCTCGATCATTCGGCAATGAGACGCCGGCAAGGCAGCGGAAGCCCCCTTGTCGCCAGGCAAGATCACCCAGATATCCTTCTCATCGCTCTTGCGGTACTTCAGCCGCGCTCCCGCGGGGATCGTAAGCCCCTTGCCGACCTCGCAGTCGGCAAGAACCAACACTCGTGGGCCATCCAGGTATTTGGCAAACGTATCCCCATCCACACGTTCAACGTCTCCGCTTGCGATATACCCCAAGTACCCCTCTCGGCTATGGACGAGCAAGTGCTCCGCTTCCTCGCGAAGCAAGAAGAGAGGCTCTGCGAACAGGCAATCGTTCTCTTGCGTTCGCTTACCAATTGGCTTGTCAAAGCAATAGCTATGGCTTCGTCTGACGAATCCGAACTGCTTGCTTCCTAAACCACTGGCGGGGAGCGACTCGAGTCGGTCTTCGATCTTGAAACCTAGGAGCGTGAGATACTGTACAATAGCCGAATGGGTTTCGGCGAGCTCCACATATCCGTGGAGCACGACTTGCTTTGCTGCATGGGCCTCGGCAATCACGTGGAACGCACAGAGGCGACGGTCGTTGCCCAACTCACGCGAGAAGGCTTCAATGTATTGTGGAAGTCGTTCTGGCGCCCCCTCGAGTTCTGGCTCGACCTTGCGCGCAAGCCACGCAACGCCGCGAGGCCCGGCGGGTTCCGGGCTCGGTGACGAAGTTGGTTCAGCGCCCCGCAACCAACTCGCGCCACCCATTAGCAATAACAGCGGCAAGAACATGCGTTGCATGACGGCTCCTAGACAATCTCACCAAAATACATCGACTTCATTCCACCATTTAACCTAACGCAGCCTACGACCGCAACTCGTGGCACGGACTTCAGTCCGTGGTAGGTTCAGATAAAGCCTGTGCCAAATGTTGATCCTGTCAATCCTGTCAATAAACAAGCACCTTCGCGGGGGGGGGTGTTCGACAAGGCCATGTCCATGCCAGATTCCCAACAACATGAACTAAAGCTCATCGCAACGGCGGCGGCCGGAACCGAGTCGATCGTCAAGCGGGAACTCGCCTCGCTTGGATATGAAGCCCGCGTGACCACGCCAGGCCGACTCCTGTTTGAAGCACCGGCTTCGGCCATTGCCCGCGCAAACCTGTGGCTTCGCTCGGGTGAACGCGTGCTGATCGAGATGGGCCGCTTTGCCGCCACCGATTTCGGCGTGTTGTTCGATGCCACGGCCTCCCTGCCATGGGAGCGTTGGCTCACTCGTGATGCGGCTTTTCCCGTGAGTGGCCGATCGCACCACTCGCAGTTATCAAGTGTCCCGGCTTGTCAGAAGATCGTCAAACGAGCGATCGTCGAACGATTGCGAAAATCCCACAAGGTTCAACTGCTGCCCGAAACCGGGCCGCTTTACGCGGTCGAAGTTAGTTTACGCGACGACCTCGCCACGCTGACACTCGATACCACGGGCGTCGGCCTTCACAAACGCGGTTACCGTCGCCTCGTGGGCGAAGCCCAGTTACGCGAAACGCTCGCCGCGGTGCTCGTGCAATTGAGTTACTGGCGACCGGGCCGTGTGCTGGTCGACCCGTTTTGTGGCACCGGGACGGTTCCGATCGAAGCCGCGCTTCTCGGTCGGAATATCGCCCCCGGCTTGAATCGCAGTTTCGTGGCTGAAGCTTGGCCCACGCTTCCCGCGCCGTTGTGGCGCGAGGCGCGTGAAGAGGCTCGCGATCGAATGCTCCCACCCTTGGCGGAACGCCTGATCGGCTACGACATCGATCCGGAAGCTCTGAGCCTCGCCCGCTTCCACGCCGAACAAGCGGGCGTGGCCAATGACATCCATTGGCAACAACGCCCCTTCACCGAGTTGCGGGCAAAGGCCGAATTCGGTTGCTTGATCACGAACCCGCCCTATGGCGAACGCCTCAACACCGATTCCGAAGTCGAAGAACTCTATCGATCTTTTCCCCTTGTTCTCCGGCGTCTTCCTACGTGGTCGCACTACATTCTTTCATCGCGACACGATCTCGAAACACTCGTGGGCCAACCAGCAAACCGCCGTCGAAAACTCTATAACGGCGCTCTCGAATGTACTTACTACCAGTTCCACGGCCCACGGCCATCGCCCGCTTCTGCCCTCCCACCCAAGGAAGGGCAGGGCGGGCATTTCGCGGAATCCCATGTCCTTTGCGGGGCAGGGCAGGGCGAGAGCTCGAGGGAACCTCTCTTCCCCACCACGGCTACCGAGGAAGGGCAGGGGGAGGGGACCAACGTCCTCCCGCTCCCCACAACTTCCACGGCTTCTGCAAAGGCGTCCCCACAACAACCAGTTCTGGGCCCTGCTTTCGGCGGCCTCCAATCCTCTGCCGCCCGGCAAGCCGAGGAGTTCGCCAATCGCCTAAAGAACCGCGCACGCCACCTGCGACGTTGGCCCACAAAACGCGGTATCCGTTGTTATCGACTCTACGATCGCGATGTGCCCGACGTTCCGCTCATTGTCGATTGCTACGAGGATGCGCTGCACATCGCCGAGTTCGCTCGGCCACACGACCGCACGCCAGCCCAGCATGCCGATTGGCTCGATGCGATGGTCCGAACCGCCGCCAAAGTGCTCGAAATTCCCCGTGATCGTGTTTTCGTGAAACACCGTGACCGCCAACGCGGCACCGACCAGTACGAACGGATCGACGATCGCGCGGCACGGTTCGTCGTTCACGAGGGTGGATTGAAGTTCGTCGTCAACCTCTCCGATTACATTGATACCGGTTTGTTTCTCGATCATCGCATCACGCGCGAAATGGTTCGTCAGGCGGCCAAGGGCACCCGCATGCTCAATCTGTTTGCTTATACGGGGGCATTCAGCGTCTATGCGGCGGCCGGCGGTGCCGTTTCAACAACTTCCGTCGATAAGTCGGCCACTTACACGGCTTGGGCCCGCGAGAACCTTGAACTGAACGGCTTCAGCGGCCCCGCGCATCGCATCGTTCAAAGCGATCTTCGCGAGTTCATGGCGAGGCTCTCTCCGGGCGAGGTGTGGGACTTGGCCGTGGTGGACCCCCCCACGTTCTCGAACACGAAAGGTTACGAAGACGATTGGGACATTCAACGCGATCATGGCGAGCTATTACGCCAACTGGCCAAGCACTTGTCGCCAAACGCTGTCGTGTTCTTCAGTACGAACTCTCGTCGCTTTCACCTTAACGAAGCCGCTCTGGGCGATTATGTCGTTCGCAACATCACTCGCCAAACGATCCCCGAAGACTTTCGCAACGAGCGTATCCATCAATGCTGGAAGTTGATCCGAATGGACTCATCTCGCTCCGAGCGTGAGATGAAAGGCTAATTCGTGTTAGCGGCGGCCGCCAGGCCGCTGTTTTAACCAGTAATCTTTGCCACTTGTGTTGAAACCAGCAGCCCGCTTTCTAAAAAATCACAACCTCTCCGCAAGATGTTTTTCCGCTCGCGGAGCGAGCGGAGTACTTTATACAGTTCAACAACACGTTTTCAAGCGTCCATTGTCGTCCTCGGGCATCAATTGTTCTCCTCTGGTATGGAAGGCAACCAGCGGCGGCTAAGGTCTTCGAACATGGCATCCCACTTTGTGCGTTGATCCGCCGAAAGCGTGTTGCCGATCTCGGTTCGCAACTGCTCAAGTTGCGACACGATTTCCGGCTGAAACTTCTTCCGAATCCTCAGTATCTCAACTTGGCGGCGCGCAACGATCTCTTCGACCAAGGCGGTCTGGCGGTCGTCCAAACTCAGTTTTCGTTTCAGTAGCGCGGCGGCTCGTTGCGGCGCGACTTCGGGGTGTTGAATAGCGTGCTGCAATCGGTGTACGACTCCATAAACTGCGACTCCCGCACCGGAAGCAAAGCCCATTCCAAAGATCAACAGGCCGAGCAGCACCGTAAGCCAACGACGCCTGGGGCGGTCGGCGCGGGGCAGGGGGGCGCTCGGCGAATCGATCGTGTGCGATTGCGTTCCGCTCATTGAAGGGTAACCACAAAAGGTGAAACGAACGTTACAAGGGGCGATTGCAACTGCGACCATGCCTCCATCGCGTAATAACTGCTGGCAACTACCGCCGTGCAACTCGCCGCCAGTACCGCCGCGAGCGGCCGAACGGCCTCGCCCCAATAACTCTCCTGCCGACCGACACGGATCGTCCGCAGTACACGCGCCCGCACGTCCACCGGAATCGGCGATTCGATTTCGGCAGCGCTGCCGTAACGCTTTAACCAATGTATTTCATTCATCCTTTGTCTCACGGAACCCAAGTTGGTCATACAATCGGCGAAATTTCCTCCGGGCTCGATAGGCCTGAACCTTGATCATCGTTGGCGACCACCCCGCCAGGTCGGCCGCCTCGGTTACGCTGCGAGATTCCACGTACAACAGCGTCAATACAAGCCGATCTCGCGGCGGAAGCCGTTCGAGTATCCTGGCAACGGCCTCGCTCTGCTCAAGCCGCTGCAGAGAACCATCGTCATTTGTTTTCGCCACAGGCTCCAAGGCCAGGCGATCAAGCGAAACCAAGTCGCCACGGCGGGCTCGCTTCCAATACCGATAACCAATCCGCGTCGCAATTCTTTGAAGCCAGTGCTCGAGTGGGGCATCGCCTCGATAGGTGTGCAAACTAAAGTAGGCTTCCACGAACACGTCGTGCGTCAACTCCTCAATCAACGCCCGATCTCGCGCGAACCTCGCCATGCGGCGGGCAATAACCTGCTGGTAACGTTCGATGACTCGGGCAAATGCGGCTCCGTCGCCCTGAAGCGATGCCGCCACATCCATATCGAGTTGCTTCCTGCCAGCCGCTTCCGTCTCCGCTTCCATTCCGATTTCCAGTACAGCCCCGCTACCACCTTTTCGCTTCCGACCCTTGCCGTCGCGGTCCTTCATCATCCATAGGAACCATGCCCGCACCCGCGCTAACACGGGTACGGGCACCGAGTTCATTGGGACGGTACAAGTCATCACGGGTAGGAAATGCCTTGCCAATTAGCAAGTTATTGATTGACAACCTTCTGCAGGAACTTGTCAACCGCCGCATCCGCTTCTCCACGATGCGATTCAATCTTCTCGATCTGCTCGGATGTCAGCACGCCTGCCACTTCGCCCTTGATCTTCGACGCCAGTACTGCGGCATCGCCGATCGACTTGCCCATCTCGTTGGCGGCAGCCCGAATCGCCTGCTCGTTCGATTCCTTCGACAGCGTGGCATCACGCAAGGCTCGCCGCTTCTCGACGATCGGTTTTGCAACGGCCGCAATCTCCGAGCGATGGCTCTCGACGATCTTGCGAATCGACTCACGCTGTTCGTCTGTAACATTCAGCTCCGAACGCAGCGTCATCAGGCGACCAAATTGCCCCTGAAGAAACACCCGTAGCGGTCGGGCGGCTTCCATGCTTTGAACCAGGCTCGGCGCCGCAACGGCCCCCAGCGCACACACGGCCAATCCAATCATGCTTAGCGATACAATCGTTCGCTTTCTCATCTTACCTTAACTCCTCTGCAATGGGTGGAAGGGTGGCACTTGGCCACGACACCAACTTAGTGGCACCAACCCAAGCATTGGTTACACCCCAAAATAATCTTTTCTTGCCCCCCAAGCTCTACACACCGAACTTGCGATGGTATGTTAATTTGAGTTAACGGCGGGCGCCAGGCCGCTGTTTTAACCGGTCATTTCTACCACCCGATCCTGCCATCCTGTCCTGTCTTATTTCCGCCTGCCGTGCCCGTCGTGTCGTCGTGCTGAAAATGACTTGGCGCCGTCTCACTCCTACTGCGGCGGCCCCCCTCTCGGACGGCGGGCTGTGTCCAAACCTCCGGCTGCCGGACCATACGGTGAAGCTCCATTCATACGGGGCAAAGCGTTTGGCGTATTGTACGGCGATGCATCGGTCGGCCATTGCCACGAATTCGGTTGCCCAAAGCCATTCGGCCCGGCCATGTTGCTCGGCGGACCATTCGGCGCAATGTTCTCCCTGTTGGCAACGTTGGGGGCCTGTGTCTCGTTGCTCGGTGCGAGTTGATGGAACGCATGGGCCGTCGCACGGGCCGCTTCGGCTCCTAACTGTCCCAGGGTGCCCGGTTCCATCGAGCCGACGCGGTCGCGCAGCTCATGCAGCTGGTTGAGTTGGCTTGCAACTTGCGGGTTGCGAGCTTCGATCTGCTCCATGACCGAGGGTTCGCCCAAGATCATCATCGCTACGATTCCTAGCTTGGCATAGGTTGAGAAGTTCGACCAAAGATCGTCGCCCCAAAACTTGATCGCGGTGCCGAACGAGCTTTTGAATCGCCAACGTCCATGCTTCCACTCAACCGCATAGATTTCGTCGAGAAGCAAGTGCGAAAAGAAACCACCCATGACCCCGCCCGCCTTAAAAAAGCGTATCTCAATGGGAGACGTGCCACTAAGCAGGAACGCAAGTCCACCAAAGATCAGCATCGCCGGGATACTGTGAAACATGCCGCGATGCACGGTGAACCTGCGGATCAATCGCGTCGCCCCAAATCGAATCGCAAGGTACATCCCCACGGCCACCAACACCATGGCATCGTGGCTTAACGCAAGCGATTGGAACCGACCCACAAGCAGCATCGGAATGGTGGCGGCGGCAAAGGCCATCGTCTCACGCAGCGGCACTCCATAATCACTGTCCAGGTCTGGCAGCATCCCCGAAAAACCACACATGGCTCCACACAGCACCGCAGTTTCTGTGGGGACCCCATAACCAGCCGCCAACACGCCCGCATAACCGCCACCGAGCACCGTGCTCGTTCCAACATGCATGCGGAAGCCTGCCATACAGAAACCTGCGGATTGCGGATTGCGGATTGCGGATTGCGGATTTACGCACAGTGAAAACACAGTTTGGGGAGAACACTTTATGAGATCACGCGGGAAGGGCCAAGGGCAACGCCCGCATGTAGTGCTAGCTGTGGCCCCTCCGGTGGCCTTCGCAAGCCGCGGGGCCGTTGCTATAGTTTCCGCCGGAACCCCCTGCCCACTCCTACTTCTTCTGGCCGCCCCTCATGCAAACCTACGACGCTTTGATGCTGCTCGTGCTGCTTGCCACCACGATCTTCGGATTTTGGAAAGGCATGGCTTGGCAGATCGCCTCCCTCGCGTCGCTGATCGTGAGTTACTTTGCCTCGCTTCGCTTCAGCGAGAAGCTCGCGCCAATGTTTGCCCAAACGCTCAATCTGCAACCGCCGCTGAATCGTTTCGCGGCCATGCTGGCCGTTTACGTCGGTTCATCGTTCATCATCTGGATGTTGTTCCGGCTCGTATCGGGCGCCATCGACAAGGTGCGCCTCGAAGCCTTCGACAAACAACTTGGCGCAATGTTCGGGTTCACCAAGGGTGTGCTACTTTGCGTCGTGATTACTTTTTTCGCCGTGACGTTCTTGCCCCAACCGCAGGGCGAAGCGATCGTCGGCTCGCAATCGGGTCGGTACATTGTTGCCCTGTTGGATAAGGCCCATACGGTCTTTCCGCCCGAACTGCACCAAGTGATCAATCCCTATCTCGATCGTATCGAGAAAAAGCTTAATCCGAACTTCCAACCGCGCGGCCAGGATATGCAGCAACTGTGGCAGAACCAAGCCAACTCGCAACCTTCGACCGCCTGGCCGCAGTCGCCGCAAATCCCCTGGCCAACGTCACAACCACCTCATGCGCCACAAGCCGAGCCCTCTCAGCAACCTTCAACGGCGTGGCCCAGGCCACAAACCGATCAATCCACATACCAGCCCGAAGACCCCTATCGCGCAACTCGTGAACCCAACCCATTCCCAGGTCCTTACTCAGCACGAGTACCCACGGGTCGCGAGTATTAGGCATCAGTAGGTGCCCGCGAGCCGAGCGGCACTACGCAGTGAAGTGGCAGCGAAGTCGGCCGTAGCATGTCCCGCTCGGCTCGCGGGCACTACATGCTTGATCATGCTCGCCTCGGCACGGCGGACCGACTGGGCGGGGCGGCCGGGGCCCTATTTCCAGCGGAAAGCAGCAGCCAAAACGAACATAAGAGCGATTATCGGACGTTGGGCACTTCCCGGCCTTACGCCGTAATCACCACCCTGCCCGACCAGCCCGCTACGCATCCCCATCGCGCTGGCCGACTCCAACATCGCCTCGACGCCTTCGCGCTCGTTAGAAGCCATCCTGTGCGTTCGCTCGATTGCATCGAGCGTTCGTTCGAGCCGAGTCACCGGCTGTTCTGGCCCATCGCCGGCTCGGCCGACTCGCAATCGAGGTACCGGCCCATCTGACGAAACTTCTCGTAGCGGTTCGCCAGCAATGTCTCCATCGGCAGATCAACCAGTTCTCGCAGCGACTTGAGCAAGTACATCTTCAGCCGCGAGGCCATTTGGTGATGGTCGCGATGGGCGCCGCCAAGCGGTTCTTCGATCACATCATCCACGCAGCCCAGCTCGCGTAGATGGCTCGACGTGAGCTTGAGTGCCCGGGCGGCATCGCCCGCAAACTTGTGGCTCTTCCACAAGATGCCCGCGCAGCCTTCGGGGCTGATGACCGAATAATACGCAAACTGCAAGACGGCCACGCGATCTCCAACGCCGATCCCCAGGGCGCCGCCCGAGCCGCCTTCGCCGATCACAACGCAGATGATTGGCGTTGGAAGCCGCGACATTTCGAGCATGCTTTCCGCAATCACTTGTGCCTGGCCGCGCTCCTCGGCACCGATCCCAGGGTAAGCGCCCGGCGTATCAATAAAACAAATGATTGGCAGCCGATACTTGGCGGCCAACCGCATCTTGGCCATCGCCTTGCGATACCCCTCGGGGTGGGCGCACCCAAAGAAGCACTCGTTGCGCTCCTTGAGCGTCTTCCCCTTGTAATGCCCGACGACCAGCACCTTGAACCGATCGAGTTTGGCAAACCCCGTCCGGAGCGCGCGGTCGTCGCCGAAAAACTTGTCGCCGTGCAGTTCAACGAACTCGTCGAACAACAAATTGAGATAGTCGGTCAACATCGGCCGATCGGGGTGCCTCGCCACCTGCACCGTTTCCCACGAATCGAGCTGGCCATAGATGCGCCGCATCGTTTCCGCCAACTCCCGCTTGAGTAGCCGTATTTGGTCTCGCAGCTCCGCCGTCTTCGGTTCCGTTCGCTCCAACGAAGCAATCCGATCCTCCAAAGCGGTAATGGGTTCCTCAAACGCCAGTCGATAAATGTTATTGGCCATGTTGTTGCTTTTCTGTTTCCGTCGGCTCTCTCTTCGCCGTCTTCCGGGTTAGCTTCTTTCCGTGGAGGTTTCGGCCTGGCTCGCTGCCGGCGGCTGGGGTGGGGTGTAGAATATCTTCTGCGTCTTGATCTCCATCATGACGTCTTTCATGTTTGCCGGGCGGTCTTTCGCGTCCTTCGCCATCAACCGCTGCACAAAGGCGGCGAACTCGGGGGTAATGTTCTTATCGAACACCGTCAGCGGCTGCGGCTTCGAGGAAATATGCCGCTGCAATAGTTCGTTCGGCGTGTTGGCCGTGAAGGGGGGTTTGCCCGAGAAAAATTCGTGAACCATGCAGCCAAAACTATAAATATCCGCCCGCGCATCGAGCGATTGACCGCGAATCTGCTCCGGCGACATGTAGCTGTGTGTTCCTTGAATGACTTTGGTCTTGCCGCCGAATATCTTGCTCAGCCCCCCCGCGGGCTTACGAGCTAGGTTGAAGTCAATCAGCTTGATGAGGTCATCTTCCCGCAGCAGAAAATTATCGGGCTTGATATCGCGGTGAATCCACCCCTTCTCGTGCAGGTGCGCCAGCGAAGCAGCAGCGCCAGTCAATATCGCTTTCGAACGATGCAGCAGTTTCTTATAGCCCCCTGAAATGATCTGCTGCTTCAAGTTCGGCACCTTGAACAACTCCAACAGCATGAACGCCCCGTTTGATGTATTACCAAAATCGATCGTGCGGATCACGTTCGGGTGATCGAGCATGATTCCCACGTTGTACTCGTGTTTAAGCTCCGCCACATGCGCCCGAGAATACTTCGGGCCAGGCGGCAACCACTTCATCGCGAAAGGCTCGTTTTCAGAGACAGGACGCACGGCCCAAATCTCGTAAATCGCGCCTGCGCGTATCAAGTGATACATTCGGTAATTGCCGACAATTTGTTGCGATACGGCCACGGGAAATCGGGGGCTGGGGGCTGCGGGGCGAGATCAAAGGATTCACGCTTTGTCTCAGAACTCCCCTCCCGGTTAGGAGGGGGTGAGGGAGGATTCGCGGATCGCTCGTTCCTTGTTACCACCAGTCTACCCCCTTGCCGCTCAACCGAAAAGCTTGATGTGATCCCCTGCAAGCCCGATCACTTATTTATGTTCGCGACCGTGAGGACTCACAAACCCGAAGCGTCAGCGAGGGAATGTGTGCTTTTTCCCTCGCCGACGCTTCGGGCTGGTTTCCAATGCGCTCGCCCAAAGTAAAAAAGTGATCGGCCCTGTGATCCCCTACCCCCTCTTCGCAACCTCCTGCGCTCGCAAAAACAACGAACGGCATGGCTCAATAATCCACTTGCACCAGAAACAATCCCTCAGCCGGTGCCGTTTGCCCCGCGCGGCGGCGGTCGCATGCCGCCAGCACTTCGCCGGGCCACTCGATCGGCCGTTTGCCAACGCCGACTTCCACCAACGTCCCCACGATCGTTCGCACCATGTTGTACAAAAAACCATCCCCCGCCACTTCCAGCGTAATCTCCCGATCCCGTCTCGCCACAGCAAGCTCGTAAATCGTTCGAATAGAATCGGGCCGTTCGGAACCCGCCGTCTCGAAGCTCGAAAACTCGTGCCGACCCACCAGCGCCTGCCCTGCCCTGCTCATGGCTCCGGCATCGAGCGGCTGCGGATAGTGCCACGCATAATGCCGCTCGAAGACGGCTCTCACGCGATCGTTGTGGATGCGATACCGATACCGCTTGCCTACGGCGTCGCGCGTCGCATGAAACCTCTCGCGGGCATCCTCGATCGCACACACCGCGATATCTTCCGGCAACAAAGCGTTCAGCCCGCGAAGCAGTTCGTCGTTGGCAAGCCGCGTTTCCGTCGCCAGGCCAACAACCTGCCCCAACGCATGCACGCCGGCATCGGTTCGCCCCGCGGCTGTCACGCGCAACGATTCCTGGGTAAGTCGCTGCCAGGTCGCTTCGAACGTGCCCTGCACCGTCGATCGGTCCGGCTGAAATTGCCAACCGGAGTACCCTGCACCGTCGTAAGCCACCGTCAACTTAAGCCAACGCACGGGCATGAGAGGCTCCGCGTGGAGCAAAGGGTGTGGAACGAGGGTGATCGAATGTACTCATCTCGCTCCGCGAGATGAATTTCCGCTCGCGGAGAGCGCAGTTACATTAAACAGTTCAACTTGTGTAGATACCAGCGCCTTGTAGGGAGGGGGTGGGGACGGTTCGACATTCACTGGATCCTTGGCATTGCTTGAACCGCCACCCAATCCAGAACTGGTCTTAAAACAAAGCACGAGGGCCTCTCGCATTGGTGCGATTCACCAATCGCGGCCATGTGGATTTCGAGCATACCAGCATCGCCCCGTCCAATCCAGCGCCCTACATGGCAATACAAACGTCCCAGTAGGTCCCGCGAGCCGAGCGGGACACAAAACAACCACCCCCGAAACCACTTCAATTAATCGTGCCACTCAGCGCGCCGCACCTCATTCCACTACCTAATTCCACTACCGGCCGGAAGTTTTTTGTTAGAATTAGTCGTCGCTGGTAGTGGGTGCCTTGCCATGCGGCAACCTCTTCACAAACACATGGAATCTCATCAACTACTCTGCTAACCAACCGATTCTTGGGGGCCTTATGTCGCTATTCCATCTCGATCACGCAACTTTCCGGAGCCAACGTGTGAGCCTGGCCGGGCCGCCGCGTTTCGCGTTCATCGTCGCCGCGATGATTTCATGCTCCGCGCTGCCCGCAACGGCCACCGCGGCACAACCACCTGAGCCGGTGTTCAATCGTGCCCCGCTTGCCGAAAAAACCTATGCCGAGCTGCCGCTGGGGGCAATCGAGCCCCGGGAATGGCTCCGTAACGAACTCGAACGAATGGCGGCCGGTGTCTCGGGCCACCTCGACGAGTGGTATCCCGAGGTCTGCGGCGATAGCAATGCCTGGCTCGGCGGAAATGGTGACAACTGGGAACGCGGCCCCTATTGGATCGACGGCCTCTATCCCCTCTCCAAGTTACTTCACGACAAATCTCTCGAATCCAAGGCCATGCGATGGGTCAACTGGACCATCGAGCACCAACGCGACGACGGTTACATCGGACCTCCTGTACTCTCGCCCGAAGATCAGCGGCGGCCAATTCCCGAAGGCGTCCAAATCGAGAATCCCGCCGATTGGTGGCCACGGATGGTGATGCTCAAAATCTTGCAGCAACACATCCTGGCGACCGGTGACCAGCGAGCCATCCAGTGCCTCGAACGATACTTCCAATACCAGCTCAAGATGCTGCCCGTACAACCACTCCACGACAAGTCAAACCCCCGTTCCGGCTCGTGGTGGGCCACTCAACGCGGTGGCGATAATCTCCTCGTCGTGCTGTGGCTCTACAATCTGACGGGCGACAAGTCTCTCCTGAAACTTGCCGAGTTGCTGTACCAACAAACCGTGCCCGTCACAACCTGGTTCGAGCATGGGCCTCAAAACATGCTGTGCTACGCCGGCGATCAAGGCCCAACTCTGCATGGTGTCAACCTTGCCCAAATGATGAAAACGCCAACCCTCCGCTGGCAGCAGGACCGTCAGCAGCGCCATCTCGATGCCACGGAGACGGCCTTTTCACTCATCCGAAACTTCCACGGCCAACCTAACGGCATGTACGGCGGAGACGAGCACTTGCACGGTCGCGGCCCCAGCCGCGGTTCCGAATTGTGTTCAGCCGTCGAATTAATGTACTCGCTCGAATCCATGCTAGAAATCACAGGCAATCCTCTCCACGCCGATCGACTCGAACGCATCGCGTTTAACGCCTTGCCAACTCAGTGTACCGACGACTATCGCGCTCGACAGTACTTTCAGCAAACCAACCAAGTTCTTGCCAGCAAAGGTTCGCGCGACTTCTTCAACGACGAAGAAGAACGCGTCGTCTTTGGTCTCACAACCGGCTACGTGTGTTGCACCTGCAATCTGCATCAAGGATGGCCCAAGTTCACGCAACATCTCTGGTTCGCCACCAACGATCACGGCCTCGCCGCCTTGGCCTATGCACCCTCCTCGGTTACCGCCAAAGTGGCCGATGGACAAGTCGTTACGCTTCGACAATCGGGCGGGTACCCATTCAAACCCCTTGTTAAAATCGACGTGCATACCAATCGCGAGGTCGAGTTTCCGCTGCACTTGCGCATCCCCGGCTGGTGCGATGACGCCCGACTCGAACTCAATGGCAAACCGGTAGACGCCAAACTAAACCCCGCCAGCATCCACATCGCGCGCCGCCTTTGGCACGATGGCGATCAGGTCTCCCTTCACCTGCCCATGCGATTGAAAACTTCGCGCTGGTTCCAACGCAGCGTTGCGATCGAGCGTGGCCCACTGGTCTTGGCTCTCGACGTGCCGTCTACCTCGCGGACCGTCAAACGCCCCGGCCCCGAAGGCACGTCGACATCGGCCGCCGACCGAGGCTACATCGAGTTCCTCCCGCTGGGAAAGTGGAACTACGGCATTCCGGAAGCAACCATTCGAGCTTTAGAACAGAATTGCACGCTAACCGTTGCCGAGACCATCTCCGATAATCCTTGGACGAATCAGTCGGCACCCGTCGAACTCACAACCTTTGGCGTTGAGTTGCCCGAGTGGCAACTCAACCGCAACTCGGCCGCAGACCCGCCGCTCAGCCCGGTCACGAGTCGGCCTGATGTCCAGATTCAGCCACTCCGCCTCATCCCCTACGGTGCCACTACGCTTCGCATTGCCGAAATCCCAACCGTCGTTGGCACCCCTGTTACCACCCGCGCCGGAGATATGATTCTTTCCGCATCCCACGTATTCGAACGCGATTCATTGGCTGCCGTGCATGACAGCCACGTGGCCGATTCCCCTCGCCATACCTTCTGGCCACACCGGGGCGGCTCCGAATGGTTGCAGTGCGAGTTCGACAAACCGCGAACCTTACAGCGAATCACCATTTCATGGTATCAAGACGTCGGACACGGTTCATGTCGAACGCCAAAATCTTGGAAACTACTCTATCGAAACGGCAATGCATGGACACCGCTTCCGATCGCATCCAGCTCAAACAATGATTCCAACGACGTCACCATTATCACCTTCGCACCCGTAACCACCAACGCGCTGCGGCTGGAACTCGAACTACGAGACAACTTTTCCGCCGGAATTCGAGAATGGGATTTTGAATAACACCCACCCTCCCGCCGCCCCCCGTCTCTCGTCAAAGTAACCCTCTCAACCATCGCCTCTTCCTCCGTGCCCGCAACCCTCTCGCCCGCCCCGCGCTCCGCTCCGCGTCGCGGCTAAACACCCAACCCACCCACAACATCCCTTCTGCCCCTCGACCCTCGACCCACCAAGTGGCCAATAATTTTAGTGGAACCTTGTACCGTAACCTGCTAAGATGCCCGCACGCCGAATCAGCGGCCAACGGCTCTTTGACAATTTTTCCCGATCCCCTCGCCCCCACACCGGGCACGCGCTCCGTGGCGCATCGTGTGCAATCGCCCCATTTAGCCCCCGGTCAATGACCGGGGGCCTGGCGAAGCACCCAACCAACGGCGATCACCCACCCCCGCGGTTAAATGTTCGCAACCATGAGCAAAATCGCCGATTATTGCAACACCCCCACCCCGGAAAACGCTGCAATTCCCGGCAGAAACGCCCGACCCCCGTCGCAAATAGCGCCGATTATTGCATCCAAAACCACGTTTCCGCCCCCGTTGCAATACGCGCAATATTCCCGCCCCGCCTTCGAGCGACCACAGAACCGTCGGGGGGCCGGACCAGCTTCCAGAGTCCTCCGAGCAATACGCATCTGCCCCTCGCTCTAAGCCTGGGCTACCGTTTGCGGCGGGTCCGCAAGACGAAGCCTCAACAAAAGTTCCGGTAACCGATGCCCTCTTCGACCACCTGCGTGAAGTCCACGCGCAAGCGGCCCGAGAGCCGACAAATCACTGGAACGGAACGTTGCTCGATTCCATCGGAACCGCCTTGGCGTGGGCCCGCACAATGACTTGGCGCGGCGTGCCACCGATCCTCCACAAGAAATTGGATATTGTAGCAAGGCATTTGACAACATGGCTTGGAGTCATCTTACCCAAAGCACACTGTGCCGCTGGTGTCGTAGTGAATGTGATTGCCTCAACATCGAAGTCTTTGTGAATAATTCGGTCTAGGTGGAAGGTGGAAGTGCCGCTATAGTTCCGGGGCTGCTATCACCCACCCCCACCCCGAGCCGCGAGCCAGGCCGATGAGAATCCTGTTGCGTCGAGCGAAGTCTGTCCTGCTGAACTTGCTAGCCGTGCTCGCTGTTGTAGTGGTTGCCGATGGCCAGCAGCCCTACAGTGCCGCGCAGCCTTACCCCGAGACGTCGGGGAACGCGCAGGGGCATGTGCAGCAGCCCGCACCATCGCAGGCTATTCCACCTCAACAGCCCGGTGTAGGCGGCCCCGGCGGCGTGCCCGTTGGCTATCAGCTCAACGCGTTGCAGCAGGCGGCGCTCGATCAGGCGCTTGATGCCTGGCAGGTCGAGAGCAACAAGGTCATCACCTTTAGTTGCCCGTTCGAGCGTTGGGAATACGTGGCCGCCTTTGGCCCGATGATCAACAACCAACTTGCTCCGCTCAATAAGTGCGACGGGCAATTGACGTACAGCAAGCCCGACAAGGGCAGCTTTCAGATCACGAAGATCACGACTTACAAAGAGTCGCCGCCGCCGGCCGATCAACCGCAAGCTCCGCGTCGCGGCGACTGGCTGGAACAGACCGAGTCCATCGGCGAGCACTGGGTGTGCGACGGCAAATCGGTGTACGAGTTCCGAACCAACGAGAAGCAAGTGATCGAGCGGCCTTTGCCGCCCCGCGCGCCGGGCGAAAATGTGCTCGATGGTCCCCTGCCCTTTCTCTTCGGCGCCAAGCCCGAGGAACTCAAGAGCCGCTACTGGATGCGAATTGATCCGAGCAATGCGAATCCGAACCAGGTGTGGATCAACGCGCTGCCGAAACACCAGCAGCAGGCGGCCGACCTCCGGCAAGTCGATGTGATTCTGGACCGTGTCCGCCAATTGCCGCTCGCCATGCAAGTGACGCTGCCCAACGGCGACCGCCACACCTACATGTTCCGCATCGATCAGGCGAAGATCAACGGAGCGCTCGATCGCCTTCAGCAGACGCTGTTCGAACGGCCTCGCACGCCATTCGGTTGGAAGCACGTGGTTGAGAACACGCCGGTCGCCCAAGGCCAACCCAATGCCCAAGGCCAACCGCGATAGTGTTGTTATTATTTCCCCCGGTCATAAACCGGGGGCTAAATTTGGGGAGCTGGTTCGTTGGCTTTTTTTCGAGTCAGCACTTCTTGGTAGAGGTTTGCCACGCGTTGGGCCATCGTCGCATCGGAGAAATAGGCTGCGTGCCGGGCTCGCGCGGCTTGGCCCATTGGAATGTAATCGGCACTTTGCGCGATCAACTCATCGAGGGCCGCCGCGAGTTGGCTCACGCTTCCCGGCTCGACGAGGTAGCCCGTCTCCCGATGAACGACCGCCTCGGGAACTCCTTCGACGCGGGATGCAATGACCGGCAACCCGGCGGCCATCGCTTCGAGCACAACCATCGGCAACCCTTCGCCGAACAAGCTGGGTAGCACCAGCGCATCGATCTTGGCAAGCTCCCGCGAAATGTTTCGCGTGAACCCTTCCCAATCGATCGCGGCTTCGAGACCAAGGCGAACGACTTGGCCGCGTATTTGGGTTTGATACTCGGGAGACTCGAACGCTCCGACCGCGCGAAGCCGAACGTCGTGGCCTTGCGAACGAACAAGGGCCAGCGCATCGACCAACACTTCGAGGCCCTTGCGAGGTCGAAACAGTGCCACGACGCCGAGCGTCCAAGTGTGGGTCGGCAGTCGTCGCTTGCGGTCGATCACCATGCTTGGAACGCCGTTTGGAATGCAAACGATTCGGTTCGATTCGATACCGCGGCCGATCATGTATTCTCGCAAGCTGGGCGATACGGCGATGAGCCGATCGGCGCGACGCACGGCCGCCCACTCGGTCCAAGCATTCACGCCGTTGAGCAGCCATCGGGTTGAATCGCGGCCGGCCGGGCTGTGCACGTGGTAGATCAACGGCACGCCGGTCCATCGGGCGGCAATCTTTCCGACGAGTGCGCTCCGCGGCGTGTGGGCGTGGATCAGGTCGTAGCGTTCGGTTCGACAAAGTGCAACGATCTGCTTTACGACCCGCAGGTCGAGCCGGCCGCGCATCGACATTTCGTGGAGCGGAGACGACCGAGCTTCGCGCGCGGTTGCAAACCGCCCCGGCTTGAGGCTCACCAACCCCACCTCACAACCAAACTGGGGCAGTTGCTTGGCGAGCAAATCTTGCACTCGCTCGGCGCCCGCGTAGTGCTCACCGTTGATCAAGTGCAAGGCATGGCACGGGCAGGTGAATGGGCCGCTACGAGAAGCGGCGGCACCCGGCGGCGACTGCATGTCTTCTCGGACCGCTTGCGGAAGGGGAAGAACAACAGGCACCTCATCCACTGCGAGGCCAACGGGATCATAAAACGTGGGAACCGACATTCGGGCGAACTCGCGACGAGGTGAGAGGGGCAATCTTCAGAACTCTACCTTGTTCCGATTGCCCATCCCCTTCCCGTTGCACATCCAGCCTAATTATTTGCTGTAGCGGTCGTATCGAATATCCGGATTCGCAGCTGCTACGCACCGCGAGAAGAACCGCATGCGAATGACGAATGACGAATAGCTGATGACTGATGACTGATGACTAATAGCTACGGGTATTGGCGGTAGATGCGGCGTTGCCGCCGCCGCTAAAGACTCGCCCCTCGCCCCTCACGACTAACGACTAACGACTCTCACACTTGCATGGCGAGCCAGCCGTCGTGGCGGAAGCGAAGGGTCATCAGGATGCAGCGGACGACGATGTCGGTTATCGCGGCATACCACGCGCCGATGACCCCCAGCCCGGCCCCGTGGAAGGTGACATCGAGGAATGGAACGTGGATCGCTCCGTGTGCGAGCAGCAGAGCGAGCGGTACGCGGAAGAAGATGACACCGAAGACGTTGAGCAGGAGTGGAATCCGGGTATCGCCCGCGCCTCGCAGGGCGCCGATCAGCACCATCAAGATGGCAAGCGGCACCATGGCGAAGGCGACAACCTGCAGAATCTCGGCTGCGAGCGGAACGACTTCGCCGGCATCACCGCTGAGGAAGAACGAGGCAAGCGGCACGGCTTGGATGTAAAACACTGCGCCGGCGAGCGACATGACCGCCGAGGCGACGCCGCACGCCATCCAAGCGCTTCGACGAGCGCGAGCCGGGTCGCGTGCACCGAGGTATTGGCCGGCCATCGTTGCGGCGGAAACCTGAAACGCGCCGCCCGGCATGTACCCCAGGGCTTCGATTTGAATTGCCACGCCATGCGCGGCGGCCGCCACATCGCCGAGCGAAAGGATAATGCGCAGGAAGATCAGGTGGCAGAAACTTACGAGCAACACGTCGGTCCCACCGGGGATACCGATCCGCAGGATGCGACGGATGAGGTCGAGATCGGGCCGCATGGCGGCAGGCCGCAAGTGGAAACCGGCCCGGCCGCACGCCAGCAGGCCGAGCAGGATGCACGCGCCGCCGCAGTGGCCAATCGCGGTGCCGAGCGCGATGCCCGTCCACCCGAGTTGGGGCAGCGGGCCAAGGCCCTGGCAAAGCGAATAGCTGGCAGCGATGTTGACCAGGTTGACGATCGCCATGACGACGAGGCCGCTGACGGTATCGCCGGCGGCCCGTAGGCAGGCGACCGCCACCCGCTCGACCATGACGGCGGGCAACACGCACAGTTCGATGACGAGGTATCGATGGGCGGCCTCGGAGGCTAGCCCTTCCAATCCCATCAACCGCGGGAAGTAGCCCGCGAGCGGCAGTGCAAACGCCATGAGCAGCAGCGACCAGAGAAAGCCGCTCACGATGGATTGGTTCATTACCCGATCGGCCATCTTGAAATCGCGTGCCCCGACGAAGCGAGCCACCAAGGCCGTGGAACCGAGCGCGATGAAGTTGAACACGTTGCCCGTAAGCCACAGAGCGTAGATCATCAGGGCCATGGCCGCCACGTAGGCTTCATGCTGCAAGAAGTTGCCGGTGAGCCACATATCTGTGAACCCAACGAGCAGGTGGAGTACCTGTTCGAGGAGCACGGGCCAAGTTAATCGCAACATCGGCCGAAAGGTGCCGGGTTCATCGACAAACGACGTTCGCATATAATTTCAGACCACGGGTCCAGGCATTGCGTACAAACCATCATCGCGGCTGGTGCCGCTTATCGGGTTTTTTGCGCGGTTTTGCCCTGCCAATGGGTAAGGCTTATAATTCGTGGGCCAAGCATCGAACGCGGGGCTAGCGCGGGCATTCGATCGGCGAGGGAATTCTAGCCGACCAAGGATCGTTATCGCAAATGGTTCCCAACAGGCTACATCTTCTCCGTTCGATTCCGCGCCTTGTAATTCTCACGGCTGTGGCGGGCTCGTTGGCCCTGCTCTGCTTGGCTGCTTCCGTTCGCGCTGCGGAGGACGTCCCGAAATCCAACGCGGAGAGCGAGTTGAAGTCCACGCCGAGCCAGGGGGCCGAAGGCCCGCCGGCGGGTGATTCCTCGTCGGCCCCGCCGGCTTCCGATCCCCAACCTGCCGCAACCTTGCCCGAGCCAGCTGCGGAGCCCGCTTCCACTGCTTCGAATCCGAAAGTGGAAGCCGACGCGGTTCGCACGCCAGCCAAGCTTGGCGAAGGTGCGATGGTTCGAGTTCGCCTTCCGCTGAAAGGGCTTGCGGACGAAGACGCGAAGTCCGCGATCCAACGAGTCGTCGAACGCCTGCTCGCTTCACCAAGCAGCGACGGCCGACGCCCTACGCTTGTGCTCGAATTGTGTCCGCAATCGAGCGAGGCTGAGTTCGGTCGCGGCACCGACTTCACGCGAGCACTGTCGTTGGCCGATTTCCTCACTCGGCCCGAGATGTCTGCCGTCAAAACGGTTGCCCACGTGCCGCGAACGATCAAGGGGCACGGCGTGCTCATCGCGTTAGCTTGCGACCAGATCGCCATTCACCCCGATGCCGAGCTTGGCGAAGCGGGGATCGATGAAGACTCTCGGCGCGCGATCGACTCAAAAAGACGAGCCGCTTACGTCTCCGTCGTCAAGGCGAAGCACTCGGTGCCGCTGGCCGTGGCGCTCGGAATGGTCGATCGCCAACTCGAAGTTCTGCAGGTGGAAACCGACGCAGGGATCGAGTATGCCCTGCGCGACGACCTGCCCGAACTTGCCAAGAAGCACACGATCATTGCCGAGAACACGATCGTGCCGGCCGGGTCGTTGGGAACTTTTTCGGGCCGCGAGGGCCGCGAATTCGGCCTTCTGCAGATACGCGATACGGAATCGCTTGCCCGTTCGCTCGGGTTGCCGGCCTCTGTCGTTTCGCTCGATCAATCGATGCAGGGGAATTGGCGCCCGGTGGTGCTGAGGATCGAGGGGCCCATTACGCACCGCAAGGCAAGGCAGTTCAGTACCTTGCTGGGTGTCGAGCTTTCCAAGCGGAAGACGAATTGGATTGCCGTCACGATCAACAGTGCGGGCGGCTCCTTGGGAGACTGCTTGGACATGGCCGCCACCCTGGCACAACTGGATTCGGACGAAGTCCACACGGTGGCCTACGTGCCGGTCGAGGCGGCGGGTGGAGCGGGCATCATCGCGCTTGCATGCGACCAAGTCGTATTGCAGCCGGAGGCGCATCTTGGTGGAAAGGTTCTTGGCCCCGAGGACCCCGAGACGTTGGGTACCGCCAAGAAGCAGATTCAGGAATCGCTTGCGAAACATCTGCCGCATGGGTGGTCGCTTCCGATGGCGATGATCGACCCGAGTATCGAACTCTACGCCTACCAGAACGTGAGCACCGGGGAAGTTCGCTACCTTTCGGCAGAGGAAGCGGGTGCGCTGGAGGAGGCCGCCAAGTGGCGCCGCGGCGCGCGCTTCAAACCGGCCAACGAATCGCTGATTCTGCCGAGTGCCCAGGCCCGGGAGATGGGCTTTGCGCATCAAATTGTCAACAGTTTTGATGAACTTCGCCAACTCTATGTAATCCGCCAGGAAGTCCGCGAGGCCAAGCCGAATTGGGCTCTGGAACTGATCGAAGCGCTTGCGACACCGGGGCTGGCCATTCTCTTGCTCCTCATCGGCTTCATCGGCGTTTACATCGAACTTCATAGCCCGGGCATTGGGGCTGGCGGATTCATCGCCGCACTTGCCTTTCTTCTCTTCTTCTGGAGTAAATTCCTGGACGGCACCGCCGAGTGGCTTGAAGTCCTCCTATTTCTCACCGGCGTGTTTTTTCTGCTTGTGGAATTGCTCCTGTTGCCGGGTTTTGGCATCTTCGGCCTGGGCGGCGGCGCGATGATCCTGGCGTCGCTCGTGCTCGCCTCGCAAACCTTTGTGTTCCCTCACACCGAATCGCAAATGGTTGAGCTACGCCGTTCGCTGATGGTGGTCGCTGCCGCGGGCTTGGGCTTGATGATCGCGGGATTCAGCCTGCGCCGTTACTTGCCGCAGGCGCCGGGTTTCCGGCGTCTGCTTCTTCAACCCATGCCTGAAGAGGACTTGGCCGACTTGGATTACCGCGAAGCGATCGCCGATTACTCGAACCTTGTTGGCGAACAGGGTGAGGCCTTTACCAATCTCATGCCCGCCGGGAAAGCCGTTTTTTCCGGCCAACTCATTGATGTGATTGCCGAAGGGCTGCCCATCGACCGCGGACGAACGGTCGTCGTCGTGAAGACCCGCGGCAACCGCGTCGTCGTCCGGGCACTCGAAAACCCGAGCGGCTAACGCTCGATCTCGATTGCCGTTTCCACTCGTCCCGAGGAGTCGGCCATCGCGCGGGGCATGGCGTTTGTGTTGGCGACCATTGCAACGTTGCCTTGCCGATCGACGGCAATCAGGCCGCCATCCTCTGGCTTCAGAACTTTGAAGACACATTCCTTGGCCGCTTCATCGAGCGTAAGGCCGCGCGACTCCATCAGGATACCCATCCGCGCGCAAATGGAATGGCGGATAAACTCCTCGCCTTTGCCCGTGCCGCTCACCGCGCACGAGCCGTTGTTCGCATAGTTGCCCGCGCCGATGATTGGCGAATCGCCGATTCGGCCGGGCATCTTGCCCGTTCGGCCGCCCGTGCTGGTGGCGGCGGCCAGATTGCCGTGGCGATCGAGCGCCACACAGCCCACCGTGCCATGTCCTCCGCTATCCGCCTGTTGAAAAACGCCATCGAGGCGTTTTTCAACCTCGCCAAGCTCGGAGCCAAGCTCCTCGCGGCTTGCAAGACAGCGACTTAGGTCGCTGTTTTGGCATGGCATCCATGCCATGACGCCGCCCGTTGACTTCTTCAACGGGCGGCTATCACCCCGCACATTGGTTGCACGCGCCGCAGCACGCTTCAACGGGTAGCCAGGTTTTGTGATGGGCGGATGCCCCTCGGCCGCAAGCCAAAGATTGAGCTGCTCGAATCGGCGATCGGTGTAATAATAATCTTGCGAAACCTGCTCGCAGGCATGTTGCTTTCCGAACGCGTCGGCCCGTTCGCCCGCCAAGAATACGTGTTGGGTATGCTCCATCACGAGCCGCGCCGCCACCACTGGGTTCTTCAGTGTTTTCACGCCGCCCACGCCACCGCATCGCAACGTAGCGCCGTCCATGATCGAAGCGTCCAGCTCGTGCGTTCCCTCGCGGGTAAAGACGGCACCGCGCCCGGCGTTGAATCGCGGATCATTCTCCAGCGCGACGACAACCTTCTCCACCGCTTCGAGCGCCGTGCCGCCATTTGATAGCACGTCGCGCCCGACGCCGATGGCGGCCCGCAGCGATTTGTCCATCGCCGCTCGTTCGGCCGGCTCCGTCTTGCGAGCCGTGCTCCCTGCTCCGCCATGCAGCACCACGACCCAGCGCCCTTCGGCCTGCTCCGCTCTGGCCGATCCTCCTAAAATGGAAGATCCAACCAGCGCCACGAAACCAACCATGAGAACGCAAGCCTTCTGATTCCGCCCTACCGAAATGAACATGGAATTGCCTTTCTAGCGAGATTAGTCCGCATTTCTGACAATCAAAACCACGGAGGCACGGAGCCACGGAGAAAACCAGTAGCAAGTACCCCTACCCCAAGGAACGGTGGAAACACCCTGTTTTCTAGCTACGGGCGGTTGACCTTGCTTCCAACGATCTCTTGGCTTGTTCTCCGTGACCTCGGTGTGCTCTGTGGTGAAAAATCCGGGTTAGGGCCGCAAATGCAGCCTCATTCAACAGGGAACCTGGGCCCCAAGTATCGCGGGGGCTTCATTAATCGGCTGGTCTGAAGTACAAATAGAACCAGTTCACCGCTCCGCGATCTGCGATGCTGCCGATCGCCGGTGATCGCCGAGTGTCCTTTGGCGAGCCAACTACTCCATAACATCGCAGGAGCTGTGCCACGTGTCAAACTTCTACTCGATAAACGGGCGATGGTGGGCGTTGCTAGTTCTATTGTTACCGGCCCGGTTGGCATGGGCAGAAGAAAGCTCGAACGCGCCAAGGGCATTCATCGATGGCACCGGATTGGGGTGGGTGAGCCTCGGCGGCGATGACTTCGCGCCTGTCAACGGTGCGCCCGATACCTGGGCTTGGAGGGATGGCACGGCCCACTGCAGTGGAAAGCCCGTCGGCGTCACGCGAAGCATCAAGCCATACACGAACTTCGAATTCGTTCTTGAATGGAAGCACCTCAAGCCGGCCGGCAACTCGGGTGTGTTTGTTTGGACCGACCCGGAAAGCCTCGAAGGCCTGTCCCCCGGCAAATTGCCGAACCGCGGAATCGAGGTTCAGATTCTCGATCACGGTTATGCTTCGCAATACGAAAAGCGACACGGCAAGAAGGCCGATTGGTTCACCACCAACGGCGACGTGTTTCTCGTTGGCCGGGCAAAAATGGAGCCACTCGGCTTGCGTTCGCCCGACGGCAAGCGTAGCTTCCCGCGCAAGAACTTGAGCAGGGGGGTCGGTGAGTGGAACCACTACTACATTCGCGCCATTCATGGAGAAGTTCGGCTTTGGGTGAACGGCGAGGAAGTTTCCGGCGGCACCAAGTGCGACCCCAACACCGGCTACCTCTGCCTCGAATCGGAAGGTTCGCCCGTCGAGTTCAAGAATTTGCGAATCCGCGAACTGCCATGACCTTCAGGCAGGTACGCACGACTATTTTTTCACTAGGCTTGCCGCTTCCAACCCATGCTATTTCGATAGACCATGTTCAAAGCACTCGGAAATCTCGCCAATCTTGGTTCGCTCGTTAAGCAGGCCCAGGAGATGGGCAATCGCATGCAGGCTTTGCAAGAGCAACTCAAGCTCAAACGGGCCACTGGCACGGCCGGCGGCGGGCTGGTCGAGGTGGAAGCGAACGGCATCGGCGAGGCACTTGCCGTTCGGATCGATCCTTCGCTCTTTGAGAAAGGCGAGCGCGAAATGATCGAAGACCTTCTGCCTGCCGCCTTCAATGCCGCTCAAGCCAAGGCCAAGCAGCTCCACGCGGAGGCGATGCAATCGATTGCCGGAGATCTTTCGCTCCCCGGCTTGGGTGAAGCACTCGCTCAACTCGGAAATCCACCCGGCCCCGGCGTTTGAACGGCGGTTCGGATGTCAATCCCAATCTCGGCCAATCTTCTCCATTCCCTCGCAATCTC
>JADZFK010000243.1 GCA_020849945.1 Pirellulales bacterium
GCCGGTGAACTCTTTGATGATGCCGGCGCGGGCCTTGGCGTACAGGCCTTTGCGGTCGCGTTTTTCGCATTCTTCCACGCTGGTGTTCACGTGCACCAGGATGAAGCCGCCGTGGGGGGCGATCATCGCGCGAACTTCCTTGCGGATGTTGTCGTACGGCGCGATCGGGGCGCAAATGCAAAGGCCGCGGTGCTTCGTGATCTCGGCCGCCACGAACCCGATGCGGCGGATGTTGATGTCGCGGTGCTCTTTCGTGAAACCAAGTTCGCTAGAAAGGTTCTTGCGCACGAGGTCGCCATCGAGGATTGTGATGGGCCGACCGCCCAATTCGAGCAGCTTGGAAAGGAGCACGTTGGCGATCGTGCTCTTGCCCGAGCCGCTGAGGCCCGTGAAGAACACGGTGAACCCTTGCCGCGCGCGGGCCGGGTGGCTGCGGCGAAGTTCCTTCACCACGCTGGCGTAGGAGAACCAGTTGGGGATATCGGTTCCACGGGCGAGGCGGTCGCGGAGTTCGGTGCCGCTGATGTCCATCGTTTGCTTGCCGGCCGGCACTTCATCGATGGGGTAATACTTGTCCTCATCGGGCACGTATACCATTTGTTTGAAGTCGACCATCTTCACGCCAAGTTCTTCCTCATGCTTCTTCATGAGTTCTTGGGCGTCGTAGGGGCCGTAGAAGGGCTTGCCGCTCTTGTCCTTGCCGGGGCCGGCATGATCGCGCCCAACCACCAGGTGCGTGCAACCGTGATTCTTGCGAATGATGGCGTGCCAGATCGCCTCGCGCGGGCCGCCCATCCGCATGGCCAGCGGCAACAACGAAAGATACGCCGTGTTTTGCGGGTAATGCGGCATGAGCGCCTGGTAGCAACGCACGCGCGTGTAATGATCCACGTCGCCCGGCTTCGTCATGCCGACGACCGGGTGAACGAGCAAGTTGGCTTCCTCATCTTGCGATGCGCGAAGCGTTAGCTCATGGTGGGCCCGGTGCATCGGGTTGCGGGTTTGGAACGCCACGATCTTCCGCCAGCCACGCTTGGCGAACTCGTCTCGCAGTTGGGCCGGCGTGTTGCGAAGCGACTTGTAATCGTAGTGAAGCGGCATTTGCAGACACTCCACACGTCCGCCGATGTACACGGGCTTCGCTTGGTTCACCAGATAGTTCACCGCCGGATGCTCGGTGCTCGCGGTGCCGAAAACTTGCTCGGCCTCCTTGGCACGGTCGGCTTCCCAAATATCTTCCGCGTGAATGACGGCCAGCATCACGCCCTCGGCATCGCGCAACGCGACGGCCATGCCGGGCTTGAGCTTCTCGGCAAACTCCTTCGACACATCGAGCGTGATCGGCATCGTCCACAGCGTGCCATCGGCCAGCCGCATCTTTTCGCAAACCGATTCATAGTCGGCCTTCTTCATGAACCCCGTGAGCGGCGAGAAGCCGCCGTTGCACAACAGTTCCAGGTCGCAAAGTTGGCGCGGCGTGAGGTCCCACGAAGGCCAGTCGCGCGATTCGGTCTTGATTTCAGCAGCGCGCGCGGCGGAAACTGCGAGGTCAACAAGCTTGCCCCCATGCGGGGCGATGAGATGGCTAGTCACGTTGGTTCTCTCTCCAATTCAAAGTTCAATAAATGGGTAAACGCTGTACGAAGAATGCGGCGGCAGAGGCCTTGAACCGCTGCCTAGGTGGGGACGTGGCGGCAGCAGATGGCGACGCTGAGGCCGATGCGATCGGCTTTCGTGTAAGCCCGTTAATATAGGCGAATTGTGCCGGCGGAACAATGTCGAAAAGTGCCCCCCGCTCCCGCCCCACAACCCCGCCGATCACATCGCCGCCCCACAAAACCGGCGATGGCATCGCCGCAACACAAAGCCGGCGATGGCATCGCCGCAACACAACCGGCCCCATTACGCCCCCGAACCTCGCCCCGCGTAGTGAAGCACCACACCACAAAGAACGGCAACAACGCCTACCGCTTTCAACACAAGAGGAACTCGATCGCGGGAACTCTGAGCCTCTTCGAGTTGCTGGCTGATCCGCTCGAAGCGGGCCATCGCCTCTTGATATTCCGCTTCTTCAACCGCCGATTCATGCTCATGGTGATGCGACTTGGCGTGGGCATCGTGTTGGGCGTCCGCGTACTCCTCGGCCTGCTGTTCACTCCAGTACGCCTTGGAAGGGATAACGTTCGATCCCAAAAAGCCAAGCGCGAGGCACAGCATTCCCACGAGAAGCAACGCCAGGGCAAAATAATGACGCTTCGGTGCAGCCATAAGATTGGTCAACAAGAATGAACGAAGGTTAGTAATCGGGGCCCCGCACGAAACGTTTCGTCTCGCCGCCGGCTTCCGCGGCCGGCGGTGCGCCTTCACGCCAAACTCACACGGCAGGAAATCATTCAATATCGCTCGTTGACGATTTCGCCGTCGTTCGAGCTGACCATCCAAAGCATGGCGTATTCATCAACCGTGTTGGGCAGGAACGTAACATGGCCATCCATGAACACCGCGTTGACGCCGCCCATGTGCATGCTTCGCGGGGCGGCAGAAATGTAGCCGCTCACCCGATCGTCGCAGGGCATCTTATCTAACTGCGCGAGAGACCGATCGAAACAAGCGTAGAGCATGTCGGGGTACGCACCATTGGGGTACTGAGTCTGCCCCAGACTCTTCTTGTTCGGCTTGTAACCCGAGGGCGGATTCTTTTGATTCCCCAGATTGGAATCGCTCTCGGGGTGAAAATCGAACGAGAGCAGCGTCGAGCCGCACCACGGCAACGCCCATGCGCCACGCTGATCGTTCGGGTGCTCGCGCGTGCGTATCTCGGCGAAAAGCAGAGTTGTCGAGGTGCCGTCCACAATCTTGTTGAGCTTGCGCTCGTACAACCACACCGCCCCGCTGAAGAACCAACTATCCACATGGAACGGATTCGAGAAGGCCGCATAGTTGCCCTTTCCGAACGGCACCTTCTTGCCAAGATCGAAGTATTCGAACGTTCGTCCACGCGCCGAATCGCTTGGGCACAAGAGCAACGGAGGCTGTGTGGCTTGCGGATTGAGCGGATTCAGGGTGACTTTCTTCTTCAGGTCGAACTGATCGTAGAGCGATTGTTCTTCGAGGTACGGAAGTAGCGAGACAACCCAACTGTAATTCGTGCCGCTCTTGAGATCGGCTCGCACGTACCAGTCGACATACACTGCTTGCTTAGGGGGAGCATACGTTCCCGCGGCAGGAAGATGCTTGCTCTCGGTCTCGTACCGTTGAAGTGCCAGCGCCAGCTGCTTGATGTTGCTCACACACTGCGCGCGGCGGGCCGCCTCGCGCGCTTGTTGCACGGCCGGCAACAGCAGCGAAACCAAGACGCCGATGATCGCAATCGCAACTAAAAGTTCCACCAAAGTGAAACCATGGTGGGGTCGAGGGGCGGTACGCAGATTGCGGATTTCGGTTTTCGGATTTCGGATTGCCGAACGCCGAAATACAACCTCTAACAGTTGTCGCAAACAATTCAGATTTGATGCCGACCTCAATCCGCAATCCGAAATCCGAAATCCGAAATGCAAAAGGGAGGCCTCAAAACGCGAATGCCGCGACGCGGACGAGTGCAACGAGCCTTGCATACGACGTATCCTATGGAAGAGAAGTCGGGGCGGCAGCCAGCATCGCCTCTCCCCAACAGCCCGCTTGGCGGCCGAAAAACGAACGGAATCAACCCGTTCTCAAGTACATATACTTTGAAGGTGCCTATTCCCCTTGGATTTTACTATAGCGGACATTCGCTGCTTGCCTACAATCTAGATTCCCTCGCCGAGGCTTTTTTATGATGCGGTCCCGTGGCCGCCGCCCCCCGCATGCCTTGGCCTCACCCTCCCCTTGGGCTGGCCCCAACACCCCTCTTACCTGGAAAGAAAACCGATGCGCTGTTCCTCCTCGCTCTGCTTGATGTTTGCCATGCTTGCCATGTTGGCTCTTGTTTCCGATGGCAATTGCCAGCCCGCGCCGCCGGAAGGTGCCGCACCAGCGAAGCAATCACCCAGCCGGCCCAGCGGAGTCGCCGGGCAGACCGAGGGGACAGCACCCGCAGGAGCCAACGACGCCATGTTTCGATCGCAAGTGAGTTACGCACTGGGACGCAACTTTGCCATGAATCTCAAGGAAGGCCAGGTCGATGTGGACCTGCAAGCGATCATGGCCGGGATGAGCGATACGCTCTCGGGCGCGCAGCCGAAATGGACCGACGAACAACTCGGTGCCGTCATGCAACGCTTTGCCCGCGAGATGCAGCAGCGTCAAATGGCACAGATGCAACAAGCCGCCAAGAAGAACCAAGCGGAGGAAGCCGCGTTTCTCGCCCAGAACGGCACCCGAGAAGGCGTGCAATCCACGCCCAGCGGTTTGCAGTATCGCGTTCTGCAAGAGGGGAAAGGCCCATCGCCCACGCTCAAGGATCGGGTGAAATGCAACTACACGGGCACACTGCTTAATGGCACCGTGTTCGATGCTTCCGCTCGCCACGGCGGACCTGCCGAGTTCGCCGTGGGCGAAGTGATCCCGGGTTGGACTGAGGCCCTTCAAAAAATGCGGGCGGGCGATAAGTGGCAACTGTTTGTGCCGGCCAAGCTGGCCTACGGCATGGAACCGCCCGGCGCTCCCATCGAGCCAGGCAGCATGCTCGTGTTCGAAATCGAACTGCTGGAAGTGCTGCAGTAGGCGCAGTTTGAGCACACGCGGTTAGAACACGAACGAGAGCGGCCCGATTCAATCGACGCCGCGGCGTAGCCCGACGTTCTGCCCGATATCCCATTCTCGATGGAGCCCCACGGGCTTCCGCTCCACCTGTAAGGCGAACGGGGTGGCGTGTGCGGAGACCTCTCCCGCATTGCATCCCCGATCCCACATCGCGCCTCCACAGTGAATAACGGAATAGTCCTGGTTTGCACACCGTGCATCATCATCATCTTGTTTTTGGAGAATCAGAACGGCCTGGCTTCTTCGGAGGTCAGGCCGATTTTGTTGCGGGGTCGCTTTTTTTTGGCATCGTGGCTGCTGGCTGCTACGACTGCTACCACCGAGCCGCATCGGGGTTGAAAGCGCCGAAGTGTCCTAGTAAAACACGTCCACTTCAGACGTCCTAATTCGCCCTACGGACGTAACGCGCTTTATTCAGCCACCGCAACGACTGATCCGGCAACCTCGGCGGAGTTGGTGCCATGAGCAACCGATGGCATTCTTGGCTCGTGGCTGCTTTCGTGTTGATGGCCTGGCAGGGAATCGCGCAAGCAGCGGAACCGCTGCTGCTTCCTCCGCCCTCTGGGACGCAGCCAGCCGCCGGGGCGTTGCCTGCGCCGTTGCCCGATCCTGCGGCGAACGAGTACCCACCCTCTACGCCGTGGCACCCGCCGGCAAGCGCTGCCGCGCCCGAAGGCACGCCGGCCCCCGCGCCGAACTCTTCATCTTCAAGCGCCGAGTCGGGCGATCCCTCGGGCGTTGACCCGACGGCCAAGTTACTCGAAGAGCGTCCGCCCACTTGGTACGAGCGTGCGTTCCTGCTCGTACCGGCCCCTTGGGATAGCGGCGTCGAATTGGGCATCAATGGGTCCTCGGGCACCAGCGATTCGCTTAGCATTCGCACGGGAGGTTACATCAAACGCGAGTCGCGCTTCTCGAAGCTCGACTTGAGCAGCTACTACAATCGCACCGCGAGCGGCGGCACCGAAACGCAGAACAACGCTCAATTCGATGTCCGCAACGACTGGATGATGGACGACCATTCACCCTGGACCCTCTTTGCAACGAACAACGTGTTCTACGACGAGTTCAAAGACTTCGACCTGCAGACGAACGTCAACGCGGGCGTTGGCTACCGTATCTTTCACGAGAAAGACCTGGAGCTGATCGGCCGCGCGGGCGGCGGGACCTCGCGCGAGTTCGGCGGCCCCGACGACCGTTGGGTACCGGAATCGTTGTTCGGCGTGGAATACAACCAGAAACTTTGGGCGACTCAAAAACTGTACGCGAAGATCGACTACTTCCCCGAATGGGATCTAGTCGGAGAGTTTCGACTTGTCTCGGACGCTGGCTGGGAAGTGGAGCTGGTCCAACCTTCAAACCTCAGCCTCAAACTTTCCATCACCGACCGATACGACAGCACCCCCAACGATGCCGAACCCAACCTACTCAACTACTCGGTGATGTTGCTGATGAAACTGTGATGTGGAGGCGGAAGCGGGGCGTAAGGCGTAAGGGGTAAGGCGTAAGGGGTTAGGGGTTAGGGGTTAGGGGTTAGGGGTTAGGGGTTAGGGGTTAGGGGTTAGGGGTTAGGGGGTAGGGGGTAGGGGGTAGGGGGTAGGGTTTAGCGGCGGCGGCAACGCCGCACCTACCGCCAATCCCCCTCATCTACCAGGCGCTGGGCTTCCCGATGGAGATGTTCACCGTGCTGTTCGCCCTCCCGCGCACGGCCGGCTGGATCTCGCAGTGGGAAGAGATGCTGCGCGACCCCGAGCAGAAGATCTCGCGCCCGCGGCAGGTGTACACCGGCGCGCCGCGGCGCGACTACGTGGCCATCGCGAGCCGGTAGGGCCCACCGGCCGGTGCCGCGCCTGGCTGCCGGCCGGCGCTCGCGTCACGCGCAGCGGCCGTCAACGCGAGGGCGGCCGCGCGGTGCTCGGGGGCAGGGGGGGCACGGGGGGGGCGCAGCGGGCACGCAGGGGGTAGGGGGTAGGGGGTAGGGGGTAGGGGGTAGGGGGTAGGGGGTAGGGGGTA
>JADZFK010000244.1 GCA_020849945.1 Pirellulales bacterium
AACGACCGATAAGCCTTTCGCTGCACAGTTATCAATAGCAGCGATCCGATACCAAACTACAAAGTCTCACGGGTAAACAACTCGTCATGGGCAATCGGCAATTTGATGTCGGCCATTTCCGAAATGGCCCAATGACAAATGACAAATTTGCAATGACTAATTCGTCTCTGTGTCTTCGCTAGGCCGCGCTTCGCTTCGCCGATGTCTACGCATTGCGGCTAAACAAGCGTGAATCCCGGGTCAATTCTCCGACGGAATCACGTTGATCCGCCGGCCCTCGCGATCGAATTTCACTTGGCCATCGACGAGGGCATACAACGTAAAATCGCGCCCCTGCCCCACACCCTTGCCGGCGTGGAACTTTGTGCCGAGTTGCCGAACCAGAATGTTGCCCGCGATGACCTGTTCGCCACCAAAGCGCTTGACGCCGCGGCGTTGGGCATTGGAATCGCGACCGTTACGGCTGGAGCCTTGACCTTTTTTATGTGCCATGGAAGTGCTGCAATGTTTACGTAATTCGGCGGAGGGAGAAACAACCCCACGACGAGGCCACTTCCTCGATGGGGCGCGGACCAAGAATCACCACGAATACCAAGCGGAAACCGTGGCCGCTTGCAGCAGCCCCCGCTAACAATCGCTCGGTGCGTAGCCCGACTATCCTACCGGTAAACCCAGCGGTAGGCAACCCCTTCGCCGACCTCGTACAATTCGGCCTTGTTTTTGCCCAATGGAACTCCCAATCGAAATTCCCGCTCGTTGGGGTGCAACTCGTCGCCAGGACGCCAGAAATTGAGCTGCAACATTTTGTGGGCAAACCGCCGGCCTCGGCCCGGCGTATCGCCCGGCTTGTAAGCGGCCGGATTATCGGTCCAGCGATACGCGTTCGTCAGCCCGCCAACCAATACCGAAAAGAAGTCAAGCCGCGGATCCACATCAACCCACGTCGCCACACCCCACACGCCCCGCTGGATTCGACCGTCCCCCACCGGGATCGGCTGCTCCGCAATCTCGACGCTGTTCAGAAGTTTGCCAACCAATCGTTCCCGTTCGGCAATCGCGGCGACCGCACCGGGGATCACTCGATCAAGATACGATTTCATCACGCGATTGCCGTCCGCATGCCGATCTTGCGACTCGAGCACAAACTGCGGAATGAATCGCACCTCGCCCCCTTTGCCCGCGGTGGTGGAATAAACGCCATCGGCGCCTTCCACCGGCTTCAGCGTATTGCCCGTGTTGGTCACCCGATATACCAGATACCAAACCAGTTTCTTCTCGCTCTTGCCCGCATCATTCGGAAGTTCGACCTCGATCATCCGGAACGGTTTGAAAGAAAATTCGAGGCAATGGATTTCTCGGCGGAACTTCACCTGCCCGGCCATGCCGACCAACGTTTCATCCGCGGAAAAGTATTCCGGTTTCCACTTCAGCCCGGGATCGGCTTGCAGCTCCATCACGCTGTGCGTGCTCACCGTGTCGGAAGGCTCCAAGCTCGGAGGAACGGTCGTCAGCACACCCGGCGCAAGCTGGCGCACGGCAGGTGGCGCAGCCGCCGCTACACGAAACGGAACGCCTGCCATCAGGATCGCTGCCAACAGCGCGTGAACGATGAGAAACGGTATCGCGTTTCGACGCATGGATTGCACACCACCCGGGCCGGATTTATGAGGCGCTCGACAGGCCGAACCCCTCGAAATTTCAGTATAGATACGGGACTGCCAGGCAGCAACAAACGCCCGCCCCTTGCCAAGCAACCGGCCTACCCACTTGGGCCAAGCGGAACAATCGCCAAAATCGGCCCAAGTTGGCCACCCCCCGGAATGGAAACTCCCTCGACCCTCGACCCTCGACCCTGTTTAGCCGCGACGCGGAGGCTCTGCGAAGCGGAGCGCGTCCCACCAACAAGATCAAGACAAATCGGTCATCGCAAATTGGGCTTCGGCAATTTGGTCATTTCCGAAATGGCCAATTCCTTGTGCGGAGCTAAAGCGCGAAGCCAACAAGCGCTCCGCCAATAAAGCGACCCGGCCCCGTGTTGGCTGGGAAAGAAAATCACGGGAGCCGGGTGCTAACGAGAGAGTTTATTACCGAAAATAGCTAGGCCTCGGTCGGCCTTCTTTCGGGTTTGCCGTCGCGGTCATCATCATCTCGATCGCGGTCGCGGTGCCGCGGCGGCGGGCCTCGGTGCCCCTCGCGGTCGAAGCCGGGGCCGGGGGGACCGAACTTGCCACCCCGCGGCGGGCCATCGGGGCCACGGCCACGTGGACCTTCCACGCCTTCACCACGCGGTGGCCGACCATCCGGGCCTTGGAACCGGCGGCCAGGGCCTTCGCCACCTTGGAACCCAGGCTTTCCACCGGGGCCACCAAGACCACGGCCCGCAAATCGCGGACCTCCCGGCGGTGGACCAAACGGACGAGGCATTTGCTCGCGGACAAATTCGCTGAGCTTCATGAACTCTTCCTTGGTTAGCTTTCCGTCTTCGTCCTTATCGAACTTTGCGAAAAGTTCACCGGGCTCGGGAAGGTGCGGACGACCACCGGGACCACCTAAAGCACCAGGACCCCCTGGACCCCCTGGGCCTCGACGCCCCTCGGGACCGCCCGGGCCACCTGGGCCACGACGACCCTCAGGACCACCTGGCCCGCCCGGGCCACGATTTGCCTCCGGACCTCCTGGACCACCACGACCTCCCTTGAGGGCACCGGGTCCACCCGGACCGCCTGGTCCACCAGGACCGGGACGACCATCGGGACCGCCAAAACCTTCACCGCGTGGACCGCCCGGCCGGCCTTCGGGCCGACCGCCAGGGCCTCGACCAGGGCCACCACGATCGCCGAATTCGCCGCGTAACTGCATCATTTTCTTGTGGGCTTTCTCGCGTTCTTCGTCGCTGAGTTTGCCGTCGCCATCTTGATCGAATTCCTTGAGAATCCGCTCGCGGATTTCGGCCCGCGGGCCGCCTTCGCCCTTGCCCGGCCTGCCGCCATTTTCGTCGCCCGGCTCGGCCAACGCCGTCAGGGCGGCGAAGCCAACCGCAAAACACGTGAAACTAGAAAATAGGCACCGCATGGTATCACCTTTCCAAATTAGCGTGAGAAGAAGCCGAGCCAACCTCGAAAAGCAGCCGACCCTCCTCACCTCCCTAGAACTTAGAACGACCCAACTAAACAAGACTATTGCACCGGTGGCTTCCAAGAGTATAAACCCCGCGAAGACTGAAGAGTTCCGGCAGCCGAGGAAAGAAACAGAGAATCCGAATACAGGCCGGAGAAAGCCTGCTAGCACCACGACAATACTGGGAAAGTCTTACTCAGAACACGTTAGTCGATGGATGCTCAAGAAAATGGCGGAATGCGAACCCAAGAGCGTTCACAATGTCGTGCTCCTGATAGTGCTCTCGGCAACAACTGGGCATAATTCATTAATCCCCTTGAGGAGCCGCGGTTTTACACTTCGGACACATGATGGCCAGCGAGCACCACTATGCCCAGCAAAGAAAGCCCTGTTGAGTTTCTCAATCGAATCAAACAACAGGTCATCATTGCCATTCTTGGCGATGATGAGCTCGGAGACCGGTTGGTCTTGAAAGGCGGGAATCTGCTCCAATTTGCGTATCAGCAAACGACGCGAGCCTCGAAGGATGTAGATATCTCCGTCGATGGAGAATTTCCCGATACCTTGGCTCTTCGCGAAAAGGTCCAAGCGTGCCTTAAGCGAGCGTTGTTGGAAATCGATCTAGTGATCGTGGATTTCACCTTTGCCGAAGTACCCCCAAGAATGTCTGAAGACTTGAAGTCTTTTTGGGGCGGATACAAGTGCGAGTTCAAGCTCGTCGATCGGTCAAACTATGATAAGTTGAGTAACAACATCAAGAATATACGAAAGCATGCCCACCCCATCGACGGGAATGGTAGTACCAGGTTCAAGGTCGATTTTAGCAACCACGAATTCTGTGAAGATAAGGAAGAATTCGAGATATGCGGGTACACCATCTATGGATACTCACCCCGAATGTTCGTCGCGGAAAAATTGCGGGCGATTTGCCAGCAAATGCCATAGTACGGGCCAATCGTTCATCGCAACAGACCAGCCGCCTCACGCGCCAGAGACTTTGTAGACATCCACGTTATTTCCGAGTTCTATCGCATCAATTATGGTGATCCTGCGTTTCAAGAGATCGTCAGGAAGACATTCGCTGTAAAGAAGGTTCCAATCGAGTGGCTGGGCCGGGTTAAAGACAGTCGCGACCAGCACGAACCAGACTTCCAATCCGTCATCGCGACCGTTGCAGCAGAATACAGGCATCGGCTGCAAGACTTCGATTTCTACTTCAGATTCGTTTGCGATCGCTGTTCGCAGTTAGAATCCCTTTGGAACGTATAGACGCCACTTTTTGTCGAGAACCGGGTTCTTGAGTTGGTAAGTTAGATAGAAGTCAAAATCCTTGGGAAGTTTCCGCAATTTTGCGACTTGAGCTTCCGAATAGTTGCCCGCTCGCGTCATGTAGTAGCCAATTACTTGATGATATGGATAAGTATAGTTGAGCGTTTTTAGGTAGGTTGCGATACGATTTCCGGATACCTTGCCCGCTGCTGCACGGTAAGCGTTGGCTACCTCTGCAATTCCTCCTGAATAAATGGGCCGCACGGCAATGTCGATCAACGTACGCTCAAGATTCGTCACCTGTATCGATGACCCGACTTCCATTTGTTGCTCAACGACACCAAGTCGTCCTGTGTTCTGGCCATTAATCTTATGAATGGTCAGGCCGCGAAACTCCGTGACGTTATTGGTGACGCGACACTTTCCCTTGAACGCACGATCAATTCCTGTTTGCGTCAAGGATCCGCCTCCGCCAGCCGCGGGTTGCTCAACATTGAAATAAACCGATTTCGGAATTTGATCCGTCAGATTGTGAATCTGCATCGCGGTATAATGGCTAAAATAGCCTTTGGCATCTACCGACTGGATGATGCGAAAAGTCGGAGGATCACCCCAAGTGAATCGAGTTACGCCGCGGTAAGGGAAATCAAGTTTGATCGACTGGAGAGGCGTTTCTTTCACGAGCCAATTGATAAGTCGCGTTGTAGAGAACGGTGCCGATTCGGTTTCGTCTTGGGTTCCTTCAATCTCCCATTCCGGACGGTTCACATCGATGAACTGGAGCAATGCCTGCCGAGTCCAAATTCGGAGGCCGCTGACGTCAAATGACGCTTTGATTCGCTGTTTAGAAAATACGGGGGACATCGAACGACTGCCTTCAGACATAGGCTTGTGAGACCTAGGTGTTGATTGCCTTGGTGACTCCCGAAGCTGTATGTATACAGCTTCGGGAGTCACCAAGGCATGCAAAAGACGCAACCTGTTGTCTGACAAGGACTTACAAACAACGGTATGCCGTGGTGAGCGTCCATTCAATGCCAGAGTATATATACTCTGGCATTGAATGGACGCTCATCTGCCCCATGGTTTATGTATCGCCAGTATTGCTACGATCTCACCTTACGTAATTTGTATATATACTACAGTTACGAATCCGTCAATCAACCGCTAATTTGTGTTCTTCGCAACCCATTGCTGGCAAACGAGTTGCAATGCAAGATTTTCTGGAAATGCCATTCCTCTCACCGTAGTATATATACTACGGTGAGAGTATCCGCTGACCTCGGGACATCTTTCCGCCCCGCCGCCACCGGAGTCGAATCGGCCCACAGTTGCGGTAATCCGGCTTGATTCGGCCTTCGCCCATGTCCGAGGGGCATAGACTACCGAACTTCCTGCCGCTCAACGACAGGAGACCTGCAGTCGAGTTGCGAGTCGTTGGCAGGTTGCTGAGCTACTTCGCGGGGTAGAAGCTGACGAACTCTTTGCAGGAGACGGGTTTGATTTTGCTGGCCCAGCCGGCTTGACCGAAGGCCGTCATGCGGGCGACGCAGACCTGCTTCATCGAATCGCGGGCGGGTTTGAGGTAATCGCGCGGGTCGAACTTTTCGGGCGATTCGGCGAACACTTTGCGGATCGCGCCGGTGATGGCCAGGCGATTATCCGTATCGACGTTCACTTTGCGGACGCCCGACTTGATGCCGCGTTGGATTTCCTCGACCGGCACGCCCCAGGTTTGCTTGAGCTTGCCGCCGTACTTGTTGATGATGTCTTGCAGTTCTTGCGGCACACTGCTCGAGCCGTGCATCACGAGGTGGCAGTTGGGCAAACGTTTGTGGATTTGTTCGATGCGGTCCATCGCCAGCACTTCACCGGTGGGTTTGCTGGTGAATTTGTAGGCACCGTGGCTGGTGCCGATGGCGACGGCCAGGGCATCGACACCCGTTTCGGCGACGAACCGCGCGGCCTCCTCGGGATCGGTCAGGAGCTGATCGCGCGAGAGGACGCCTTCGGCACCGTGGCCATCTTCCTTTTCGCCGTGGCCCGTTTCGAGCGAGCCGAGGCAGCCGAGCTCACCTTCGACCGACACGCCCACCGCGTGGGCTTGCTGGCAAACCTCGCGGGTAACTTTCACGTTGTAATCGAAGTCGGCGGGCGTTTTGCCGTCTTCCTTCAGCGAGCCGTCCATCATCACCGAGGTGAAGTTGTTTTCGATCGCACTCTTGCAGGTGGCCGGGCTGTTGCCGTGATCTTGGTGCATGCAGATGGGGATCTCGGGGTAGAGTTCGGCAGCCGCCAGCATGAGGTGCTTGAGGTAAGCATCTTGCGAATAGGACCGAGCACCGCGCGAGGCCTGGACGATGACGGGTGAATTGGTTTCGCGGGCGGCCTCCATGATGGCCTGGATTTGCTCCATGTTGTTGACGTTGAAGGCGGCAAGGCCGTAATCGTTCTCGGCGGCATGGTCTAAGAGCAATCGCAGGGGGACGAGTGGCATGGCAAAACTCCTTAATGATGTGAGGCCGTCCGGGAATTCACCGTGAAACGAATGGCAGCCGCCGGCGGAAGCCGGGGTGGGCTGGCACACAACCGCTGGCTTCCGCCGGCGGCTAGCGCGAAATTGCCGATGCCATCGACCGGGGGGCCTGGCTGAATCCTGGCAAATTCTAAGTGTTGTCATTCTATCGGTTTGTGGGCGTCATGGGGAGGGTTGCGGTGATGTTGGTGGGGCGGTTGGGCGACGGGGGTTGGGGCGACGGGTGATAAGTCCGCGGGTGATAAGTCCGCGGGTGATAAGTCGGCGGGTGATAAGTCGGCGGGTGATAAGTCGGCGGGTGATAAGTCGGCGGGTGATAAGTCGGCGGGTGTTGGCGGTAGATTCGGCCTGGCGGCCGACGCTAAGGGGGTGATTTGAATTTCATGGTTTCCTCACAACTCGTAACTTGCAACTGGCAACTAAAAAAGAAGGGGATCCCCTCCGATTTGCATCGGAGCTCCGGTCCTGCGATCGGCGGGCGGTACGCAAGGAAGC
>JADZFK010000245.1 GCA_020849945.1 Pirellulales bacterium
CTTGGCGGTCAAGAAGTGATTGCAGAGCGCCGCAACGGTCAAGCCGTCGGGTGTCAAACGGGGTGTCCGACCGGCAAGAAGATCATCCCGTTGGGCAAGCCATTGTTCCAGCGCGGCAACGCCCTTGGGGTCGGTGGATGCCTTACCAAAGTAGTGAAGCCTCCCCCGAATCTTCTTCGCCCAGCGGTCAGTAGCATGGGGGAATAGGGGAAAGTCGGGACGGGGTTTCTTCGGCTTCGCCAACTTGCTAGAATGAGCCACGGCACTACCTCCTTTGCAACAAGAATCAGGTGGTGTCATTGACACCCGCTAGCAACAATCTGGCGGGTGTCAGCTTTGCGCAAGGATAGCAGTACTGGCGACCGGGTGTCAAGTCGGGTGTCAGTAGTGTTTCTCGCAAAGGCCAGAAACGGCAGAAAGCGACTTGTTTTTAAGTCTGCCGAGCTCGTAGCTCAGTTGGTAGAGCAACGGACTTTTAATCCGTAGGTCGTGGGTTCGAGTCCCGCCGGGCTCATTTTTGTTGAGCGTTCGTGTACCTAGTTGGCTCATGTTGCCCCGGCAGCGCTGTCGGGTGAAGCTTGAAGTTGGCCTTCCTGCCGTCCGCAGGGTTAGCCCCGCGCCTGGGCTCGGCGGAGAGGCGCTCGGTATCGCCGCGCCATATCTGGTTTCAATCCAATCATCGGGGGCAAGTGCCATGCCTCTCGCTGCCTGCCGTGCTACGTTGATCTGCCTGCTCTGCACCGCAGTTGCAATCGCCCAACAGCCGCCCGCTGCACCCCTTGATGCCGCTCTCTGGCAGCGTGCTCGAAGCGAGGCCCTCAATCGACCGCGGCGAATTATCTTCAACAACGATGGCGGCGACGCCATCCGCACTCTCAAAATCCCCACCGCCGACGGCCTCCTCTCCGTTCGCACCAAACAACTCGTCGGCACGCATGTCGATAGCCTCTTCTATTGCACCAAGTGTACCGGGCTCGATCTGGTCACCCACTTCTCGAAAATCGGCACCGTGTTCGTCGAAAAAGAGGGTGGGTACGACTCGAACAAAATGCAAATCATGCTCGACAAAGGAATCGACCCCCTCCGCGTAATGGCCGAGTTTGCCAAAGCCAACGGCCTCGAATTCTTCTGGTCGCTACGCATGAACGACAACCACGATGTTTCCACCGCCGAATACGGAATCGTCAACCTCCGCGCAAACCGCTTCAAAATGGCCCATCCCGAATACATGTTCGGCACCGCCAAAAAACGCCCCAAGTACGGAGCCTGGACGGCCCTCGACTACGCCCGCCCGCAAGTACGCGAACGCGCCTACCAGCTCGTCGAGGAAGTTTGCCTCAATTACGACATCGACGGCGTGGATCTCGATTTCTTCCGTCACCCCGCCTACTTCAAATCCACATCCGGCGGCGCCAGCGCGTCCGATCAAGAACGAGCGGCGATGACTGAACTCGTCGCCCGCATTCGCCGCATGACCGAAGAGGTCGGCAAGTCGCGCGGCCGCCCCATCCTCCTCTCCGCCCGCACACCCGACTCCGTTGAATACTGCCGCGCGCTCGGCCTGGATATCGAAAACTGGCTCGCATCCGGCCTAATCGATCTGTGGATGCCCTCGGGCTCTTATCGCCTGAACGAATGGGACGGCAACGTACAACTGGCCCACAAGTACGGCGTCAAAGTCTTCCCCTCGTTGGACAATTCGCGCCTTCGTGACGAAGCCGCCAGAAACGAACGCCTAACCAAGCTCGCCTACCGCGCCCGCGCCGCCGACGCCTGGCGCGCTGGGGCCGATGGCATCTACCTGTACAACTTTCCCGACCTTTACCCCTCCGACAACTCGCTCCTCAACGAACTGGGCGACCCCAAAACACTTGCCACGCTGGACAAAGATTACTTCGCCTCGGTGCAAGGTACGGTCGGCTCCACTGGCAACAACCTGCCGATGGAACCTTACCTGGGCATCGAAACGCTCAATCCCTCGAATCCAAAAACCCTGCGCCCGGGCAAGCCAACGACCTCGACCCTGAGCCTCGGCGAAAATTTCGCAACCGCATCGGACGCACAACTCACTCTGCGACTAAAAATACTTGGCTTCCCCGGCAAGGCGAACTTCCAAACCTCGCTAAACAACAAACCGATCCACCCCCGCCCCACCGCCGACGATTGGTTTGAGTGCCCCGTCCCCAAATCGATGCTCCACCCCGGACGCAATCGTGTCACGCTTACCCTGCCCGCCGATGCCGATTCTCCCGCCACCTGGAGCGACCTCGTCCTGCAAGTGCGGTACGGGCAGTAATCCCTGCAACAGACCTATTGATAACTGCGCCGCTAAAGACCCATCGGTCGTTTAACCCCGAGCCAGCGGCGAGGGGAAATCTTCGAATCTCGTCGCCGTTGGCTCCGGGTTAAACAACCCGTAAGGGTTCATTGGTAGCGCAGTCATCAATAAAGCCCTTTTCTGCTTCGGCTAAGATTGCACCGAGAATGGTACGCCCTCAGTTGGCATTCGCGGCCGCGGAGCGTAACGCACCTGTCGAAGGCAGTGCCTGGAACTCCAGCGGCTCGCGGGTTTGAAAGGCCGACAAATTGCCGGCGGTATCCCGCGCTTCGAGCCGCAGGTAAATTCGCGAGGGCACGTACCGCTCAACGCGCCAAGAGTACTCGCCCGTATCGGCAAGGTTGGTGGCGATGGCGGACCACGGTCCGTTGGGCCGACTGCTGAAGTAAAGCGAGATCGGCCTCGCTTCCAGATTGTTATCCTCCACGCGCCATCGCAAGATGAGGTGGTCGCTCAGGTTACCTTCGCCTCGTTCGAGGCCATTGATTTCCACGAGGGGCCGCTTCAAATCGACCGCCACCCACAACTCGGGCGACTCACCCGGCTGCGGCGCGGCTGCCATTGCCGCGCCCGCGCTTTGAACAACGATCCGAAAACCGTAAAGGCCCTCCTCGTCCACCGTCACAACGAGCGGGCTGCGGCTATCATCATCCACGCCGTACCGATACCAACTCGATCCTCCGTCGCGCGTTCCCCAAAGTTCGACTCGTGAAATCCCCTGCCCCGACTCATTCAAATCGTATTCCAAGGCGAAGGTCCGTGAGCCGACCAGTTTGGGCGTCGAACGAGGCCGATTCGTAGGCCCCCCCGCGCCGCCGTTCGATGCGGCGTCCATCGGCCCCATAGCCGCTTCTTCGGCTGCTTGCGGTATGGCCGCCGAGGACGGAATCGGCGCACCCATGCTCGAACCCGACGCATAGTGGGCCGGTACCCGCGGTTCGATACTTGAGTTTGCGGGCTTCATCGGTAGCCCACCAGGGGTACTTTCGAGCGGAGATGTGCTGGCCGTGTCGCCGAGGCCGGCCCCGCGACTCCCAATCGGTGGGTTGCCGTAGGAGGTCACCCCATCGGCCGCGGCAAATGAATTGCGTGTCCACAACTGCAACGGCGCGGTCGCTATGCCGTTTGCTGGCCAGCTTTGTACATTCGGTGGAGCCGGCGCAGTAGCCGCCGCGCTCGATGAGGTTGCCAATTCGTTCGAGCCCGCCCCGATTGCCGCTGGTTGGCCAATCGCCCCAAGAACAGTCGTGCTTTCCAGGCCACCGTTGGCCGAACCTCCTGGGATCGTGTTGCCCGTGCCCACTGGGGTCGCATGGGGGGAAGCAAAGACCGGGCCGCCCGTTTCCTGCTCCCCACCTATCGAAGTTTGATAAACGGCTGAGTTCCCCGCGCGATCGCTTACCGTCACGCGGACCAGGGTCGATCGTCCGTCCGCGGGACTGGCCCAACCGGCTTGAAATTGCGTTGCCGCGGAAACCGCATCTGTTTTCAAATCTTGCAACGCAACAACCTGCCACGCTCCCGATGGCCCCGATTGCGTTTCTACCCGAAGTGTTGCGGGGTCCAAATGGGCATCGGCCACTAAACACTGAATTCCAAATAACCCACTCGGCGTTTGCCATGCCCGCACCGTGTCGATGCGCGGGATCGTTGTATCCACAACCACGCGCAGCTCAGCTTGCATCGGCCCCGCGGGAAGCGAACGGCCGTAGCTGTCGATCGTCCGCACGGCAAACCAGTATTCGCCTTCACCCTCTGCCCGATAATTGAACGCCTTCACATGCGGCTGGGCCTCGCTGATCTTCTGCCACGTACCGCCTTGATCTCGGGAAACAAAGAGCCTGACCGATTGAGCCGCCGCGGGGTCCGACGAACTCGACCATTGATACGGGATCAAGAACAACTGTTGCTTCCAAAAAATTGGCTCGGGTAGCGAACCAGAATTCCCGCCGGTACCGGGTACTTGGGCCGTCGCAACATTCACCCCGGCCAAAAAGAAACCAACGGCGAACACGGCAAGCAAAGCCACGGCCTGTTCTGCTCGCTTCAACAGCGAAACAGCAGGCCAGGCGTAAATCGGGAGCGATGTCATCACCCGCTGCCGTTCGTCTTTGCTCGATGGATTCCGTATCATGCATTCAACCCATTGCCGGGGTGGGAGGCTCACGCTTCCCCCTCTTCTTGGGCGCGCAGTCTCCCAAGTGATGTTATCGGGAATGCACCATAGCAGCCTGAACGCCAAACCCTTACATGGGCGTGCGTATCGCGGCACAGACTTCCGCGCGTGATGGGGCAGGCAATAGCAGCGCGGCACGGACTTCGGTCCGTGGGCGGTGCGGGCTGAAGTACGCACCACGTATTGTGGCTCCGTGGAAGGAAATCCACGGCCACACGATGTTCTAGACCGATTTGCGAGGTTTGGGCATAATAAAAGCATCGGGCAAGAATTACCTGCTAGCAAAGTTCTTCATCGGCAGGCTGAGCCGGTGACATGACCGCATTCTTTCGACATCCGCTGTCTCAGGCCGCGTTGTGGTTTGCGGTCATATTCGCATTAACGGCCATCTTCATTGCCATTTTGAGAAAGTGGCGCGGTAGTGCCTACGAAGGCCAAGAGGACCCCAATGAATTGCTAACAAAGTTTCGAGAACTGCATCGTCGGGGTGGTCTGAGCGACGACGAATACCGAACAATTAAGACGAAGCTAGCAAGGCAGATCCATGCCGAGCTAAATGGTAACGACTCCACGAGTTAGAAACGCTTGCAAGCATTGCTCCGACCACGCCGGTTGCGGCGGTGATAGCAAACGTAACGACGACTCGGCGGCAAGAAATGCGATGCCGCGGGGCGAACGAGAAACGCCCCGCGCTCGTATGAATGACGTATTGAAGACTTGCCGCGGCATGTGCCCGCGGCGCAAAGGCAACTGGGGACAAGGAAGCTCCTCCGGACGCACGCGTGCGGACGGTTCGATTTAGGATGACGCCCCTCCTACGCTGTGGTAGGGAAGTAGACCACCGAACGGCGTCAACCGTCGAACCAGGTTCGCGATCGAGCGAATGACAACTTAGGATCCATCGGGGTGACAAATCGATTTGCGCAAACGTTTGCGCAAGTTTGCCCCCCACCGGGAAGGAGTTTCGAATGCCCACTGGCCGAGATATCAGCGGCACACGCCGCGGCGGCACCACCAAGAAGAACGCTTTCTGTTCGTTCTGTCGTAAAAGTTACCGAGACGTCGGCCCCCTCGTCGAAGGCCCTGGCGACGTCTACATCTGCGGCGAGTGTATCGAACTGTGCCAATCGATCCTCGACCAAGAACGCAAACGACGCGGCACCAGCAAGCAACTGTTCACGAAGATTCCCTCGCCACGCGAAATCATGACGCAACTCAACGAGTACGTCATCGGCCAAGAACAGGCCAAACGCGTCCTTTCAGTCGCTGTGCATAGCCATTACAAGCGGCTTGTGGCGGCGGAAGACGACTCGGATGTCGAAATCGATAAGTCGAACATCCTGCTGGTTGGCCCCACGGGCTGCGGAAAAACCCTGTTGGCCCGCACCCTGGCCCGAAGCCTTAATGTCCCCTTCGCCATCGGCGATGCCACCACCCTGACCGAAGCCGGCTACGTCGGCGAGGACGTGGAGAACCTGCTCCTCAAGCTGCTTCATGCCGCCGACTTCGACATCGAAGCCGCCCAACGCGGAGTGCTCTACATCGACGAAATCGACAAGATCGGAAAAACCAGCCAAAACGTCTCGATCACCCGCGACGTTTCCGGCGAAGGCGTGCAACAAGCGCTCCTCAAAATGCTCGAAGGCACCACCGCCAACGTGCCGCCACAAGGTGGCCGTAAGCATCCCGAGCAGCAGTATATCCAGATCGATACCACCAACATCCTGTTCATTTGCGGCGGTACCTTCACCGGGATCGACGACATCATCCGCAAACGACTCGGCAAACGCTCGATCGGCTTCACGCAAGACTCGAAGTCGCACACCGACCTCGGCCTGGCCGAAACCCTGCCTCATGTGAATGCCGACGACCTGATCGAATTCGGAATGATTCCGGAACTTGTCGGCCGATTGCCGGTCGTCAGCTCACTCACCCCGCTTGATGAAGAAGCGTTGATCCGCGTTCTTACCGAACCCAAGAACGCGCTCACCAAGCAGTACGAACGACTCTTCTCGATGGAAGAGGCCGACCTGCAGTTTACCGACAAGGCCCTCCGCGCAATCGCCAAGAAGGCCCAGGAACGCGAAACCGGCGCCCGCGGCCTGAGGTCCATTATCGAAAATGTGATGCTCGACATCATGTTCGACCTACCCGAGCAGCCTCGCGGTAGCCGATACGTAATTACTGACGACGTGGTCGATGGCAAGAAACCACTGTTCGAGCAACCGCAAACGAAGAGCGCGTAACGACGCAGCCCATCGAAAAACAACATACGATGAGCTGGGGCGCATACGACCCTGGCGTTCAAACCCCCGGTGAAAGCCGGGGGTTTTTCTTTGGACGGCCAAGCAGGATCGATTCGTATCCTGTTCCCCGGTCCATTCTTATACCGCCCGCCTCCTACCGCACGAGCCGACCTCGCGGCAAACCCATCGCTTGTCGAACGCTGGCAGCGTAGCGAGAGGGGTTGGCCGTAAACTGTTGCAGGGTTGCCTCGCTGGCGAACATGTAGAACAAGCCATCGTAATCCAGGCTATGCTCCCGCTTGCCCGGCACGTTTTGGCGGTGGTCGATCGCCATCACGGGGTCGTTGCCCGATAGCGCCGGCGCGTACCGCGCGGGGTCGGTCCAAAACTGTTTCTGCTCCTCCGGCCCCGCGAACCAATACGTGCGTCCTAAATGCACGATGCCGTACTGCGGATTACCCGGTATCCACTTCCACGTGTTACGCATGCTCACGGCACAATACCCGTCGAAGGCCAGTGCTGGCGCGCCGGGCGGCAGCAGTCGTGGATCGGGCACAGCACTCGTTGAAGGCGCCACATTCGAACTGGCTACGGGCGAGGAACTCGCCCCCGTTGCTCCCACCATGGTCGTTGCCGCTGGTGGATTCGGAATCGCCTGCGCGAAACCGTAAGACCCCGGGGCCAGCCCCGCTGCGGCAACGGGCACGGCTGGAATCGAAGACGCGGCAGGCGCGGCAGATACCACCGGGGCTGCCGCGGCCATCGATTCGTTCGGCGCAACGTACGCGTTTGCTGTCGATCCGTACTGCGCCACCGCGCCTTGCCCTGCGAGCGCGGCACCAGCCGAACCTGCCCCAGCTTGTGAGAAATACGGGTTGTTCACCGCGGCAGGTGAACTGCCGACAGGCTGTTGAGCAATTTGATGGGCCGGAATCGACTGCGAAACCGGCCTGGCGGCCACATTGTTGATGATCAGGGGTGGTGGCCCCACGATGGCCGGGCCGCCACCAACTGCCCCGGCATTGGCTTGGGTGTTTCCAACGATCGGGCTGCTCGATGCGGCCCCCGCCGATGGAAGATAGCTTCCGCCAACGCCGGTATTGCCAGTTGCCGCGGCCCCAACACTGCCAAAGGTACCACCACGGCCACCAACGGTCCCCATGCTCATCGCCGCAACCGATTGGCCCTCTTGGCCCAAATGAGGCATTGTGGGTGCGGCGGCAGCCGCTACGTTCTGTGAAATCGGCAAATTCGCATAGGCCGAATTGATCTGCGATGGCACCGGTGCGTTCGTCGCCGCTTGGGCGTATTGTTGACCTAACCGTGTCGCGTACTGGTTGGCCACCGAAGTCAACTCGGCCACATAGGCCCCTGGCGTTGGCGGGCTGATCAACTTCCCAACTACCTGCCCATCGGGCGTGATCACAACATCGGTCGGCACGCGCGAAATCCCATAATACTCCGCTGTCGCCGTATTCTGGTCTGCATTGAGCTTGACCGGCACAAATTGAGCTTCGATGGCCCCCGCCACGCTTGGCTGGCTAAAAACATTTTTTTCCAAGGCCACGCACGGCCCGCAGGTCGTTGCCCAAAAATGGATCAGCACCAACCGGTTCGTTTGCTTGGCTACTGTCTTGGCCGATTCCAGATCGCCCTGCCAGTGGACCGCTTCGGATTGCGCCACGGCCCCACCCGCAAACAAGGCAACAGACACTAGCAAGCACGAAATTCCCCAGACTCGCGGCCAGTTGTGTCGCATAAGGCTTCCTTCGACTTTCGAATTTCTTCCCTTGCCGGCCGCCAAATCAATCCACGATGGGTGGCTGCGCGGCGAATGCCACAGCACTCGTTTAACGCCGAGCCAACGGCAAGGCGAAATCTCGCCTTCCGTCGCCGTTGGTTTTGGGGTTACTCGATCCGTAGGGGCTTGCTCACCATGCTGTCACCAGTTAGTCCGCATTTCTCACAATAAAAAACCACGGAGGCACGGAGCCACGGAGAAAACCAGTAGCAAGTACCCCTACCACCATGAACAGTGGAAACACCCTGTCTCGTAGCTACGGGCGGTTGACCTTGCTTCAAACGTGTTCTCCGTGACCTCGTTGTGCTCCATAGTGAGAAATCCGGGTAAGAGGCGGAACGCGACCGGCAAAGCCCCGCTTCCCTTATCGGCCTCCCCCGTGGCAAACTTTGACGATTCAACCGATCTTGCGGGCTACCCCACGGAACCAGATACCATCCCTCCCCCGGCACCGAGACAACCCGCTTGTTCCCACATTTTCCCGAGGTCTAGCTTGCCCGGCATTATTACGAAACGCGTGAAAAGGCCTGTTTTCGCAGTGTTTCCGTTCCGCTCGGCCGTTCCCTCCTCCAAGCCAAACCTGGCCTACTGGCCAACCGGCCAAACTGTTTGGAACTTTTTCCAGTTGTGGCAAAGACTAAAGCTTGACAATTGCCGAAGAATATCCAACAATACGCTTGAGTTGATTGTCCTGCTGGCTTTCAGCAGGTTCTTTCGGCCGCCCGGTATTCCGGCTCGGCCGTTTGCCGGATGCCCTCTATGGCTGCGGCAGCGTAGCATTGCAGACCGCTGTTCGTAGTGCAGGGGGGCCGCCTCGATACCCGTGATGCCCCTAGTGCTTTGACAACCTGTAAAGTTGGGGTTCAACTCGACACAAACTCTTTGCAGTGATTGGGTTGTGTCGATTCAAACCCAAACGTTTAGTGTGGACAAAACACTAGGGTGTACTCGGGTGGTTGAGCCACGGCGGATTCTTGGCCAGGGTCTTCCCTTAATGTGGATCTTGCCAGTTTTCCTCGGCTACATATTCGCTTAACGTCTGCTTTTGGAAAGTCCGCGCAAACGACTGGGCTACGACCGCGTAATGCGGCAGCCTGGCGTGCGGCTATGAGATCGCTCCGCTATTTTTCTCGCGCTTCGTTGTGCGCGCATTTGGCATGGTCATCCGTCGCACGTTGCGACTCCTAACTCGACCGAGGCAATCTTACGCCAATTCGATGGATTCGTTTCTCTCGGCCTGCTGCCTTGCAGCTTCGCCGACATCTTTCTCACCTACATCATTTCTAATTCTCATGCCTGCCCCTTTCACTTTGGGGCCTCTCATTTTCTAGGTTCAGGGTAAGTCAAGGGTATTGCGTCAAATGTCTAAGAAGCAGCGTCGGGGTGGTGGTGGTGGTGGTGGCGGTGGCGGCGGTGGTCGTTACCGAGATAACCGCCAGAACGGATACAACCGAGGGGGTGGCGGCGGCGGTGGCCGACGTGGCCGCGGCGGAAAACGTCGCTCTTATGGCCAAAGCAACGACCGTCACGACCGCGACCGCGAGGAGTTCGATGGCCCCGATAGCGGCGATCCTCTCTCGCTGGTCCCCGGCTCGGGTGTTTTGGAAATGCACCCCAATGGCTACGGTTTCTTGCGGAACCCCGCCACCAATTTCACCCGCGAACGCATCGACCCCTTCGTGCCCGGCACGATGATTGAGAAATTCCGCCTTCGCGAGGGCGTACTCCTCACCGGCCTCATCCAACGCCAACGTCGCGGCCAAGGCCCTCGCATCAAGGAACTCCTCGATGTCGATGGTATGCCGCCGGAAGATTACTCCAAGGTCAAGTCGTTCGATGATCTCACTCCCATCAACCCCGAGGAGTGGTTCCAACTCGAAACGGGCCAGCAGCCCATCACCACGCGCGTGATGGACCTGCTGACGCCGCTGGGCAGAGGTCAACGGGCACTCATCGTCGCCCCGCCTCGCACCGGCAAAACGGTGATGATCCAGCAGATCAGCAACGCCATCACCACCAACTACCCCGATGTTTCGATGATCGTGCTGCTCGTCGACGAACGGCCCGAAGAAGTTACCGACATGCAACGCAACATCAAGGGCGAGGTGTTCGCCAGCAGCCTCGATCGCGATGTCGAAAGCCACGTCCGGCTCTCGCAACTCGTGGTCGAACGTTGCAAGCGGCTGGCCGAGATGGGCAAGGACGTTTTCATGCTGCTCGATTCGATCACCCGCCTGGCCCGCGCGTTTAACAAATGGGTCGGCAACACGGGCCGCACGATGAGCGGCGGCGTCGATATCAAAGCGATGGACGTCCCCAAGAAACTCTTCGCCACGGCCCGCGCATTCGAGGAAGGCGGCTCGCTTACGGTCGTCGGCACCGCGCTCATCGATACCGGTAGCCGTATGGACGACCTCATCTTTCAAGAGTTCAAAGGCACCGGCAACATGGAGCTCGTCCTCGATCGAAAACTGGCCGACCGCCGCATCTGGCCGGCCATCGATATCGAGCAATCCGGCACTCGCCGCGAGGAAAAGCTGCTGCCGCCTCAAACGCTGCATGCTGCCACCATGCTTCGGCGCACCCTCTCCACGATGCACCACGTCGATGCCATGGAACAACTCACGACGAAACTCAACAAGTTCAAATCGAACCAAGAGTTCATCAAGTTGATCCAAGGCGCCCCAGCCATCGACTGACCCCCTGCCCCGCCCTACTCGGTGGCGGAATGCCGACACCGCACCCAACCTCCCGATACCAAGGAAACCCTTGAATACGGCCTCGTTCTGCACTCGTAGAGCCGCCCCGAGATACTCCGTGACTGCTTGGCAGCCACCGGCGGAAGCCGGCGGTTAAACAAACGCTACCCCCTCGTTTCCCCACACGGCCTCGATTAGCTCAGTATCCAGGTGGAGCCTCCTATGAACCCGTGCTGCATACGGAACGCTGTTATCGCATCGATCTTGCTGTTGATACCGTCGATTTCGATCGATGCGGCGACGCCCCGCACAAGTTCCGTCAACCAAGCAAGTTCCGCCATGAAGTACCCCGAGACTCACCGTGTCGATCAGGTCGACGAATACCACGGCGTGAAGGTGGCCGACCCGTATCGATGGCTCGAAGCAGACGTCCGCGAGTCTGCCGAGGTTGCCGCGTGGGTCGAGGCACAGAATCGCGTTGCCCGTGCTTTCCTCGATGCCATCCCGGAACGCGAGGCGATCGCAAAACGCCTCACCGAATTGTGGAACTACGAACGCTACTCGCCACCCATCGAAAAAGGCGGCAAGTACTTCTACATGAAGAACGACGGCCTGCAAAACCAAGCCGTCCTGTACGTTGCCGATTCGTACAAGGCCCAGGGTAAAGTCTTACTCGATCCCAATGCGTGGTCGAAAGACGGCACCATCGCCCTTTCCTCGTATCGTCCGACCGAGGATGCCCGTTTCCTGGCCTACTCGCGCACCGAGGCCGGTAGCGATTGGCAGCAAATCTTCGTGCTCGACCTCGCCACCGGTAAACAACTGGATGATGTCATTAAGTGGTGCCGCTTCGGCGGCGTCGATTGGAACAAGGAAGGCACAGGCTTCTACTACGCCCGCTACCCCGAGCCAAAACCAGGCGAAACGTTTCAAGCCTCGGCCCTCAACCAGATGGCCTACTTCCACAAACTCGGCACAAACCAGTCGGAAGACCAGCTCCTGTACCGTCGCCCCGACCATCCCGATTGGCATTTCGGCTTGGGTCTCACCGACGACGGCAAGTATCTCATTCTAGAAATTGCTCGCAGCACCGACCCGCAGAACCAGATTCTTGTACGCGAAACCAGCGAGCCACTCGATGCACCGTTCAAGGAACTCATCGGCGATTTCGAAAACCAGTTTTCCTTCTTGGGCAACGTCGGCACCAAGTTCTATTTCCTTACCGATTTCAAAGCACCAACGAAACGGATCGTGGCTATGGATATCGGGCAACCTGGTCGTGAGCGCCTCACCGAGATCGTGCCCGCCCGCAAGGAAACCCTCGAAAGCGCCAGCCTCCTGAGCGACCGATTGATCTGCCAATACATGGTCGATGTCCTTAGCGACGCCGCGGTCTTCGACCTCTCGGGAAAATCGCTGGGAAAAGTGGAACTGCCGGGCAAGGGAACGGTCGCTGGTTTCGGCGGCGACAGCGATGCCAAGGAAACGTTCTTCGTTTACACAAGCTACAACGTCCCCGCGAATGTATATCGCTACGACGTGCCGGCCAACACCATCGAGTTAGTCCGCAAGCCAAGCTTGAAATTCGATCCTGACACGATCACCGTCGAGCAGCATTTCTACAAGAGCAAGGATGGCACGCGCGTTCCGATGATGCTGGCATTCCGCAAGGAATTGAAATCCGGAGCTCCCCACCCCACACTCTTGTACGGCTACGGTGGCTTCAACAACTCGATGACGCCCGCTTACAAACCCGAATACATCGCCTGGATTGAAATGGGAGGCGTGTTGGCGGTGGCCAACCTTCGCGGCGGCGGAGAGTACGGCGAAGATTGGCATCAGGCCGGAAAGCTCTCAAGAAAGCAAAACGTCTTCGACGACTTCATCGCTGCGGCCGAGTACCTCATCTCCAGCGGTCGTACCTCCCCCGAAAAACTGGCCATCATGGGCGGAAGCAACGGCGGACTGCTCGTGGGTGCCGTCGAGGTGCAGCGCCCCGAACTCTTCGGCGCCTGCATTCCCATGGTCGGCGTCATGGATATGCTCCGCTTCCACCAATTCACGGCCGGCCAATTCTGGCGGGGCGAATACGGCGAAAGCAACAACCCCGATGAGTTTCACACCCTTCGTGCTTACTCGCCTTATCACAACATCAAGCCTGGCGCAAAGTATCCGCCAACGCTCGTCATGACGGCCGACACCGATGACCGCGTCGTGCCCATGCACAGCTTCAAGTTCGCCGCCGCCATGCAACACGCCCAGGCCGGCCCCGCGCCGATCCTGCTGCGCATTGAAACCAAGGCCGGCCACGGCCACGGCACACCCGTCTCCAAACTTATCGATACCGCCGCCGACCGCTGGGCGTTCTTGGTGAAGGAGTTGGACGTTGAGGTAATGCAGCCATAACAAGGCAAACGAACTTGGCTCGCACCGACTTCAGTTTCTTTTTCCAGTGCCTGGTTGGATTAGGAACTGCCCAACTCATTTCCTCTTTCGCTTTCCATTCCGATTGAGCGAATGTTCAACGTCGTTAACCAGCAACAAGTCAATGATGTTCATCGAATCATCCGGTTGCAATACGACGAGTGTTCGGCCGCTAGGTGCCGTGGCAATGAATTCTCGATGATGAACGGGGATCGCCCGGCCATCCGCCAAGTGAATCAGGAACGGATTAAAGGGAGTTGCATTATACAACTCCATGATCTTTTCGATTGTCATTGATGAATTCCACTGGTGTGTTGCGAATCTCGAGACGACCGCTGGGCGGCGATCATCGTCTTTGAGTGCGTTCAACCTGGGTCAATCCATCAAGGTAACCCCTCGCAGTTCCCGCGGCAACGGAAATGATACGCTTTCCTCGCGGATCGAACGTGGTTCAATCGTCGCACCGAACCGCTCGCGCAGCCAATCAAGGCACTCCTCGACGACCGCTTCCGGCGCGCTCGCCCCCGCCGTCACGAGCACCGTGCCCACGCCTTCGAACCACTCCGGCCGCAAGTCGGCGGGGCCATCCACAAGGTAGGCTCGCACTCCTCGCTCGCGGGCTAACTCGGCAAGGCGTTGGCTATTCGAACTGTTTTGGCTACCAAGCACGATCGCGACATCGGCCTCATTTGCCAACTGCGAAATCGCTTCCTGCCGATTCTGCGTGGCGTAGCAGATGTCGTCCTTCGGCGGGGCCGTAATGTGGGGAAAACACTCTTTCAACCGCCGGATGATCCGATTTGCATCGTCCACACTCAGCGTCGTTTGCGTGAGGTAAGCCACTTTGCGTTCGTCGGCCACCGCAAGCAACCCAACCTCTTCCGCCGTTTCAACGAGCACGATCGCCTCGGGCGCCTCGCCCAACGTGCCGATGACTTCATCGTGCCCTTCGTGCCCAATCAGCAAGATCGTATAGCCGGCACTCGCATACTTAATGGCCTCCAAGTGAACCTTCGTCACAAGCGGGCACGTGGCATCAATCGCCCGCAAATTCCGCTCGCGAGCAATACGGCGAATCTCGGGCGATACGCCATGAGCGCTGAACAACAGCACGGAACCTGGGGGCACTTCTTCCAGGCCATCGATAAACTTCACGCCACGATTGCGAAAGTGCTCGACTACATACTTGTTGTGGACGATTTCGTGATAAACATAAATCGGCGGTTCGAGCGCTGCAAGCGCCAAATCAAGCGACTCGATCGCCATGTTCACGCCCGCGCAAAACCCACGAGGCGATGCCAGAAGAACTTTCATCCCCCTATCATACCAGTGTCCGGCCCAAGTCGCCCACCGGGTAAGCTTTCGATGTTTACCCGCGACGCGAAGCGGAGCGCGGAAGCCGTGGCCCCTCCGCACCAAGACAGCTGAAAGCCCCGCGGATTTCTACTTGGGCAGCAACGCCAAAGACGGACTGCTCCATAAGGCCATGCAGCCTCCCCCCTCGCTGCCTCGACTCGGACTGCCGCCGGCATCGGACAGTACGACTACCGACTGGTTAATGCAAATACGGCGGGCGAGCCTGAGCTTGCTGGGGAAACTTCGATTCCCAACGTAGTGGCCGTATTGTACTTCTCGGGAATCTTGATTGATGGATGCGTAATCTCAATACGATACAAACCGAGACGCACCCCCTTAATCCCAGACATTCCAGTTGCCTCCGCATCGGCAGCGCTGATGGTAATTCCCGCCATTCCATCCTCTCCCGTAATCCCCTCCGCTCGTAGGTGCGAGTCTTTCAGAAATTCCTCGGGAACAAGTTGAACTTTCGCACCAGCCAAAGGAGAACCGTCGAATTTCACAATGCACGGAAGCAGAAGAAGCCTCGTAGGCGAATCCAACCACACCTTGAATCGACCAGCCAACTCATCCGCATCAATTCGTCCATCTTTGTTCTTATCAAACTGGCCAACAGAACTCGTGAGGCTTGGACAAGCGCCAAGTTCCGCGGAATCTAATGAACCATCGGCATTCTTGTCGTACTGCTCAAGAACAGTCTTGGCCGTATCACTCGGATTCAGTGCCAGTTTGGAGGGACCTCTCGGGCCGCCACATCCCACCGTGCAAGCAACGAGCGCGGAACCTCCTAGGAAGCAAAACGCGGTGATACGAAACATCATGGCCCTACCGATCCGAGACGTGAATAAGACGGAATATGAGCCTCGCCAATGGCGTGCGAGGATGAAACAACCAATTCCAATCAATAAGCCTCAACAGAAGGTATCAGTAGGCACTCGTTCGATCAACAACCTTGTCATCCTTCCTGTTCGCCAGATACGTATGCGTCAAAGGATCGATGGAGAAAGAGATGGTCTGCACAGAACCATCGCAAAAAGCCATTTGACAGCCGCCCGTATGCGGGCCTCCGTATTGCCATGTATTATCCTGCCCAGGGGTATCGGCAACAAGCGTATAAGTTGTCGTTGAATAGCGGACCGTGTCACGCTCGTCTGAAACGAGGGCGCCTTGGTCATCACCCAAGCCACCGCCATCAGAGCCTGGGTCAATGTAACGAAGCGGATCAATGCTCTTCTCTCCCAAAAGGTACGTCGAGGAGGTTCCATCCGTGATCTGAGAAAGTTTATACCTGTAGTGCGCGAAAACAATTCCCGTCGCAGCCTTTACCACATTTGCAGAGGGAAAGCCGTAGCCATTGTCGCCATTCTGCCACGGATTTGAACTCGTTCCCAAATCGGGCCCGGGACCAAAGCCGACGAACATCGAACCGACGTTGAATGCGTAATCGCTCTTTGCCAAGAGTGTCAGTTGATCCGAGCCATAAGGCTTCCGTACAAAATCGATGGGTGAAGTGTTAGGATAGGCAATCGCCCGCCGTCGCGTGGGGCAAACCCAAGCGGTGACCGGCGTCTCCAGCCGAACCTTGTTCGCAGCCAGTCGCTGTGTAACGGTGCCCCCCTTGCCTAGATCGAACAGTGTTTGCTCTTCATGGAACGCAAGAACACTGTAGAACGGGCTGCCCGGCTGCTCGATGCCCGCACCATGGTCGGGATCAGGAGCCCATCGATAGCCCCAGCCTCCGGAAGGTAGGTACTTATACGTGCTCTCGTAGTTCATTACGGCAAGTGCCAACTGCTTCAAATTATTCTGGCACTGCGAACGCCTCGCCGCCTCACGCGCCGCTTGAATTGCCGGCAGCAACAAGGCGACCAAGATTCCGATGATCGCAATCACGACCAACAGTTCCACGAGCGTAAACGCATGTCGGCCAGTAGGGCCGCCCAGCCGAGGCGGACTTGGGGAATTTCGCATTGCGGATTTCGGATTGCGGATTGCTGAACACCGAAAAGCAACCTCGAAAGGACTTGGCAAGCAATTCAGATTCGATTCCGCTCTCAATCCGAAATCCGAAATCCGAAATCCGAAATAAGCATGGGCCGCTCGGCTCGCGGTCCCTACTTCACTGAAGGCTGGCCTGGGGCTCGCTTGTGATGGCGAGGCCAACGATTGAACACGAACGCATGGAATTGCCTTGAACACCGAACTGCATTTTGGAAAATGACGAGTATTATGCATCACAAAAGACCTTCAGAAGGCAGGGAAAGAGGCCGCGGTAATCGGGAAACCACCGCAATTAAAATACTTTATCAGATTTCTCTTACCAACGCTACTAGAATTGCGTAGGGGGCCCAGCAGGCGTAAATCCCACCCACACCATTATAGCTATTCTGCCCAAAAATCAAGAATAAAGCAATTACACTGATCGGGCCAGTCCAAACTTTACGCCCGGGCGAAACAATGGGAGAAACAACTCTGGCGGAGCAATTCTTCCAGGATAGTCGCTCACAGCGTAGATAGCCGCCCCGTTTCGGGGCGGATCGCAACCTGGTAATGCCCTACTGGCAACAGGGCCAATCATTTATTCAAATTGGGCGAGTGTATTGGAACCAGCCCGAAGCGTCAGGGAGGGAAAAAGCACCCATTCCCTCGCTGTCGCTTCGGGTTCGTAAGTCCTCACTTCCCCGAACATGAATAACGGATCGGCCCTGCTACTGGCAATCTCCTACTGGCAAGTAGTGGAATCTCTCGGCCAAGATGGCCGGGCCATTTACGGTTTCACCTGGCCAAGATCGCCCTGAAATCGCACGGTCGCCTTTTCCATCAAGGTGGAAGGCCTCATTCGCCGTTTTCAGTGGGCCAGCCGAACTTTGGCAAGGCGTCACACACTGCCGCGGACGACAAACACCAGCATGCCCAGGAAGTGGCACATGCTGCCGGAAATGACGCACACGTGCCAGGCCGCGTGGAAGTGTTTGACGTGTTCATCGTACACCAGGAAGATGGTGCCGACGGTGTAGCAAAACCCGCCGGCGAACACGGCTTCGAGCACACTGCCAGGTGCGACTTGCCAAAGCGTGGGAATGGCGATGACCGGCAGCCACCCCAGAACCACATACGAGACGACCGACACCGCTTCCACCCGATGTGCGAAAACGGTCTTCGAGACAAAGCCCGTCAACGCGACAAACCACATCACGCCAAGCATCACGTTCCACTGCCAGCCGTTCAGGTAGGCCAGCGAGAACGGTGTGTAGGTGCCGGCAATGAGGAGATAAATGAAGGCCTGATCGAGCTGCCGAAACAGCGACTTCCAACGGATCGATTGCGCGCCGTGAGAAAGCGTACTCATCGCGTACACGGCGATCAGTGTCGTAAGATAGATGCCACAACCGGCCGCCAATCGCAAGTTGCCAGTCATCAGCACGTTATCCATCATGATGAGCGCGCCGGCCAGCGAAATGAAGAAACCGAATCCGTGTGTCACGGTATTCCAAAGTTCATCGTCGGCAGTACGTCGCCAAGCAGGAAAATCGGGGCGAAGCGGGGCACATGGTTCGGCTATTTCCATAAGTGGCCGCGCTTGGGGCGCGTGTTCCTATCGTGAGGTGTTGGGGGGGATACTCCGCTGCGGTAGGCACGCGGAGCCTGCTTTCTCCTTCGTTTTTCGGCCGCTTCCCACCCGCAAATATCGTTATAGAATGCAAGGCCCTTACCACCCCTTCACCGATACAGTTTACGCAACCGGATCGCCTTGCCCGATGGAACCAACCCAGCAAGTTATCGTGATTGGCGCGGGGGCGGCCGGCCTGCTAGCAGCTACGCGGGCCGCCGAACGGGGCCGAAATACTCTGCTCCTCGAAAAAAACCGCAAGCCCGGCGCGAAAATCCTCATGTCCGGCGGATCCCGCTGCAACATCACCCACGATTGCGATGCGGCGGGGATCATCGCGGCCTTCGGCCCCGGCGGTAAGTTCCTTTACTCCGCGCTGGCCGCCTTGCCGCCGCGCGAACTCATCGAACTCCTGCACAACGAGGGGCTTGCCACAAAAGTGGAACCCGGTGGGAAAGTGTTTCCCGCAACCGATCGCGCTGCCGACGTGCTACACGCCCTGCTCCGCCGATTGCAACGCAGCTGTGCGACTCTCGCACTCGATGAGCGCGTGCGCGAGATTATTCGCGGGCCGCATGGCTTCGTGGTCGTTACGAACCATTGCGAGCGCCCGTGTGAAAAACTGATCGTCACCACCGGCGGCAAGAGCTATCCGCGCTGCGGCACGACGGGCGACGGCTACGCCTGGCTCGCGCGGCTGGGGCACACGATCCGCCCGCCGCGCCCCGCGCTGGTGCCGCTCGTGTGTGAGGAGCCGTGGGCCCAAGCCCTCTCGGGACTTACACTCGGCGACGTCTGTGTGCGTGTCCGCGATCGAGCGGAAACCTCCGCCGCGACAACTCGCCGTCGACGCGGCGGATTGCCGCCAGGGGTCCTGATCGAACGCCGTGGCTCGCTGCTGTTCACACACTTCGGGTTTTCCGGGCCTGCCGCACTGGATGTGAGCCGTGCCGTCTCCGCTCTGCCCGAACCCCAGCAGGCCGTGCTCGAAATCGACTTTCTCCCCACGATCACCGTCGAAGAACTGGAACATCGCATCCGAACCTTCGCGGCACGGGAAGGCAAACGCGCGATCCTCGGCCTCGTGGCCGAGCTGCTTCCCCGCCGCCTCGCGGAATCCCTGCTCCGCCAAGCCAACGTGCCGTTCGATCAGCGTTTGGCCGAACTTTCCAGCCCTCAACGCTCGCGAATTGTTGAAACACTCAAAGCGTGTGCCATGCCCATCGCGGGTACCCGCGGATTCGACAAGGCCGAGGTAACCGCTGGCGGCGTTTCACTCGATGAAGTCGATTCGCGGTCGATGGAAAGCAAGCTCGTGCCAGGGCTTTATCTTGCGGGCGAAATACTCGATCTGGACGGCTTCATCGGCGGCTACAACTTTCAGGCCGCCTTCAGCACCGGTTGGCTAGCCGGCGAACACGCATAATCCCCTTCCCCCTTTTTCGCCCCTCGCCCCTCACTCCTTCACCGACCCCAGAGTCAGGCCCGAAACGAGGTACTTGCTCAGCATAAGGAATATGACCACCACCGGCACGCTAACCAAAATCGAAGCAGCCGCGTACAATCCCCATTCGGTGGAAAGGCTGGCCTGAAAGCTCTTAAGCCCCAGTGGCAACGTGAACATGTCTTCGTCTTGCATCACTTGGGCCGCCACGATGTACTCGCTCCAGGCCGCCATAAAGCTGAAGAGTGCGGTAATCACCAGTCCCGGCACCGCAAGCGGCAAAATCACATGCCAAAATGCCTCGGCTCGCCCGCAGCCATCGACTCGTGCCGCCTCTTCCAACGAGGCGGGAATCGTGTCGTAAAAACCCTTCATCTGCCACACACAGAACGGCAACGCGGTCGACGTGTAAAACACCATCAGGCCCAAGTACGTATCAATCAGATGCAACTTGGCCATCAACAAGTAGAGCGGCAAGAGCAACATCGTGGCCGGGAACATCTGCGTCGTAAGAATCGCGAGCATCGTGGCGTTGCGGCCAACGAACCGAAATCGGCTGAACGCGTAGCCGCCGATGGCCGCCAGTGCAACCCCCGTCGCCGTTACACCCAAAGATACCACGAACGAATTCCAAAGCCACGTCAAGAACGACTTCTCGGTAAACAACATCTCGTAGCTCTTCATCGTCCAATCGCGCGGGATAATCGCCAGGTCGGTCGATCGCAGCCGATTATCCGGACGCAACGAAATGGAAACCACGTTCAACGCCGGATACACGGCGATCGCCACGAACACAAGTAACACGGTGTGCCGAAGGGCGGTGATGAATCTGGATTCGCGCATGCCGGTTATCCGTAAACGCTTTCGGTAGCCCGGGTTCGCCGCAAAAACAACAGCGAAAAAACGAGCAGCATAAAGAAGATGACCATCGAGAGCGCGGCTCCGTATCCGTAGCGATATTGATTGAACACCGCCTTGTACACATACGACACCAGAATGTGCGTTGCATCGAACGGCTCGCCGCCGTTCGATACCAACCACACCACGTTGAGGTTGTTAAACGTCCAAATCGTGCCGAGCGTGATGGCCGGCAAGAGCACCGGCCTCAAGAGCGGCAACGTGATCAGCCGAAACTGTTGCCAGCGCGATGCCCGGTCTATCCGCGCCGCTTCGTAAAGCTCTTGGGGAATGCCTTGCAATCCGCCCAGTGCAATCACCATCATGAACGGAAAACCCAACCACACGTTGGCCATCACGCATGCCTGAAAAGCGTGCGTTACGTCGCCCAACCAGTTCACGGGCGGCGTCAGGCCAAGCATTCCCAGCAGCCACGCCACCGGAGCGAATCGGGCCGCTTGTGTGAAAAGCAGATTCACGGCCCCGTACTCGTAGTCGAACATGCCACGCCACGAAAGCGCAGTGATATACGCCGGCACGGCCCACGGAATGATCAGCATCACCCGATACAACGACTTCCCGCGAATCGGCCCGTTCAACGCCACGGCCAACATCACGCCCAGTGCAACGTGAAACGCCACGTTGACGGCCGTCCACAGAATCGTCTTCCAAAAGACGAACCAGATATTCGGATCAACGAACACCTCGGCGTAATTCCGCAAGCCAACCACGCGCCAATCGCGGTAGTTCGCCAACGACATGTTCGAGAGCGAGAGCACGATGTTGTAGAAAAACGGAAACACGATCACCGCGAAGATGCACACGATGGAAGGAAACGCAAAAAGATAGGCCAACTTGTTTTGTCGCCAATCGCGACAGAACTGCACAAAGTTCTTCCGCTGCCAAATGATCAGCCCCAACACAAGAACCAACCCGGCCAGGTTCACCGCAGCCAACGAACCATCCGGCGTCGCCTCCGCATGAATCTGCTCAATCTTCTTTTCGGCCGATCGCTGCATGGCGGTTGCCGCCGCCGCGGGCGTCATGCCGCCTCCCAACAACGCCTGATACGGTGGCCGCATCGCGTCCCACACCGCTCGCAGCTCGGTCGCGGTCGGCATCAGGCGGCCGTTCTGGATCTGCGCGCGCGATGCCCGCAACGTCTCGTCTGTTTCAAACAGCGGGTCTTCGAGCATCGAACGCCGGGCCGGTAGCATTCGCAACTCATGCACGATGCGGCGCTGCACGTCGTCGCTCGTCATATGATGCACGAACTCCATCGCACCCGCGGCCGCCACCGGCCCGGCATTCACGTTCAGCGAATACCCTTTCGGTGAGAACATCGTCCGCATCGGCTGGCCCGTTTCGCTCACGACCGGCAGAACGGCCACCGCCGCGTCGATCCCCGGCGTTGCCAAGTAGTCGGCCCAACTCCAATCGCCGTTGATGATCATCGCCGCCCGACCCGTCTTGAACAGCGAATCCGCCAGCTCGTAATCGCAATTCTTCGGTACCACTTCAAGCCGCTGAAGCGATTGCATGAACCGCCAAGCCGCCACGGCCCCGGGGGTATCTAACGCTGGCTTCGGAGTCTCCCCAACTTCCGAACCACCCGGGGGCTTCGATTTCTCCTCGAACACCCAGCCACCGTAACCGGTTAAGTACGGAATTCCAAAGAACGGTTCCGTAAAGTTCCACACCAGTCCGTAACGTTCCTTGCGACCGTCCCCGTCTTCATCGAGCGAATTCCGCGCCGCTATCGCAATCAGCTCATCGGTTGTGGCGGGGGGCGTCGGAACGTATCGCCGGTTGTAAACCAGCGCCAGGTGGTTCCCAAAACGATCGCCTATCTGAATCAATTCCTTTGCTGTGGACCCTCCCATCTTGGGAAAATAGGTCAGAGCCCCCTCGACAAAATCCTCTCGTTCCGGCTCCGGATACCACTCGCTCAAGTCCTGAAGTGTACCCATCGCGTGGAGCGCTCCCAGTACATCGGAAGGCCCGTAGACAAGCTCCGGGCCTGTGCCAGCCAGCACGGCCGCTTGGAATGCACTGCGTAGCTCTTCCGTTTCCTTGTACAACGCTCGAATTCGAAGCGTCGGGTGTGCTGCTTCGAACCGCTCGATTTCATCGGCCAACACCCGCTGCTCGGCCGGCCGCGATTGATGCCAGAGCGTAATCACCGTACGCGAATCACGCTGCGAACAACCCGCGAACACGATGAGAACCCAAAGCCCCCCTATCGACCAACCGCCGAACACGCGGAAGGATTGCGGTTCTTTTCCCACACGGCATCTCCCGCGATAGATAAGTGGATCATGCGATCGATCGCTAGGTTCCGCAGCCATCGCTTACCGTCCGTTGGCCATCGTCTACCGTCTGTCTTCGGGGCGAACCTGCAACACAACTCCATCCAACGCCGGAACGGCAACCACCGCCTGCCCTTCGCCAGATTCAACCGCCACCCGGTCAATCCCACCCGATGCCACAAACACCTGCACCAGCGACTCGCCTTTCTCCACCGGCAACGACCAACGATACGCTTCCTCGCCGCGGTTCAGCCCCACGTACAGCGTTTCCCCCTCCAACTCGCGGCGGAAGCCAAGAAAATCGGCCGCGTCGTCGGCTGCCACGAATTCAATCCCCCCCCGACGCAACGCCGCGAAGTGCGCTCGCAATCCAATCGCCGCTCGGTAGAAGTTATGCAACGTCCCGTCAAATCCCACGGCATCGGCCGTTCGCGGACGACCCAATGGGTCGGCTGCCTGTGGCTCATACGTCAACTCGGGCCACACCATCGGCATCCGGTCGCACGGGTCATCGGCACCCCACATCCCCGCTTCCGTACCGTAATAGATCATCGGCGGGCCAACGTAGGTCATCTGAAGCAACGCAATAAGCCGTTGCACCATACGCTCCCGATCGTTCGGCTTCCGAACAAGATAATCGGACGCATTGCGCGGCGACACCTGCGTGTCGAAATCGAATCGCCCCGGCTGTTTATACGGCCTGCGACCCGCATTCACGATCATCGAGGCCACTCGATCCGTATCGTGCGAATCAATCAAGTTCTGCATGGCATGGCGTGTGGCCGGGGCAAGCTCTCCCCGGCGATCATCGAACATTCGTACCGCTCCGCTCGGCGCCAACGCTTTATCGATGAGGAACCCCTTCACGGGAAACGCAAAACCGTGGTAGTTCATCGCCGCCGAGAAGTGCCCATCGGCCACGAACGGACCGGCGTTGTCCCATATCTCCGCCACCGTGTAACACTCGGGGTTGATCTTGCGGATGGCCGCGTGCCACTCGCGCCAAAAGGCCACCGGTACCTCATTGGCCACATCCAGCCGCCAACCGTCGATCCCATCCGCCGGGTCGCCGTCGCCATTCGGGTCCATCCACCGCTTTGAACTATCAAGAATATACTGCCTCGGCCCGGCTCGCAGATTCATCTTCGTGGCGTCATCCGCGAACTCGGGCAGCGTATCCACACCCCACCAACCCTTGTAGCGAAACTCATTCTGCGGCGTTGCCGGGTCATCGAACGATTGCACGATATACCAATCTCGGTAGGCCGATTCCGTCTGCCTCTTCCGCAAATCGGCAAAGGCAAAGAAATCGCGACCTGTGTGGTTGAACACACCATCCAGGATCACACGAATACCGCGAGCATGCGACTGCCGAACCACCTCCAAGAACAACTTGTCCGCGGCCGTCCACTGCCATGTCGCCGGATCGCTCGTCTCCTGGTCGATCTGCTTCAGATCGCCCGCCGGGTCTGGCCCAAAAAACGGGTCCACGTGGTGAAACGAATTGCCGTCGTACTTATGGAGCGACCGCGCATAGAACACGGGGTTAAAATAGATCGCGTTGATCCCCAGCGTCTCCAGATAGTCGAGCTTGTCGAGTACGCCTTGCAAGTCGCCGCCATAACGGCGGTCGAACACGCCATTCTCAAAGAAGTTGGGGCCTCGCCGCTTTTCCCAACCAGCCCGCGCGTACCAATCTCCACCCCACGGTGATAGACACCAGTCTTCGGAAACGCCACGCGGGTTCTCCAACGATTCCCGCGTAGGATCGTTCCGCTTGTCTCCGTTTGCAAACCGCTCGGGAAACAACTGATAGAACACCGCATCGGCCGCCCATGCCGGCGCGGCTTGCCCACCCTCGCCCGACGCGAGGCGCTCGCCCACCGCGGCGGCCTCGCCTTGGTGTGCAGCCAAGCGGACCGCCGAATCACCCCGATACACCCCGCCCCCGCTCTCCGCACTTCCAAACGAGCGCGGTGCCCCGGCCTGCGAAGGCTCCTCCCCCGCAGGCCCGCGCGAACAACTCATCCATGAACAACACACCACACACAGCAAGAGTGCGGGCAAACCAGTGGCTCTTCGGTTTCGGTTCACCATGCTAGTTCTACCCGCTACTCCCACTGCCGATGCCTCATCCTAGGAACGTCGACGGACGCCTGAGATCAAAACCGCAACAAACCCCAACAGCGCCACACTTGCGGGCTCGGGAACAGCCGCCCCCATCACCACGAGCGGCGTCTGAAAAGCTCGCCATCGGCCATGTGGCAAGTCCAGCTCAAACGTCCACGAGTCGCCAATGTTGGCTACCACAAACTCGTTGTTGCCAGCCGAGTTGCCGAAGTTATCGCCGATCGAAGTCCCCCAATCGCCCTGCTGGCGGAACTTAAACTCGTACGTGCCGGCCGCCGCAAAGACGAATGTTCCCGTGTGCAGGCCGCCACCCTGGTCGGTCAGGTAGTAGGCCGGGTCGCCTGTGCCAGGCCATGCGTTGAACGAACCTACAATTTCCCAATCGAACAGGTTGTGATCGTCGTAACCGACCCGGCTCTCGTTGGCAGGCGACCAACCATCGGTCCACGTGCCGCCATCCAGTTCATAGAAATGGAAGTGAATCTCTCCATTCGCATCGGCTCGCACCTTGCCGTTGCTGCCTGGAACCGCACCCGAGTAATCATCGTGGGCGGCCTTGTATTCGTAGTCGGTGCCCGCCGTAAGTCCGGTCACGGTTGCCGTAAAGTGGCCGTTGCCCTGATCGATCAAAGGCGTGGATGTATCAAAGTTGTTGAAGCTACCGCGAATGTACCACGGCAGACTGAAACCAAAGTTGGCCCGCCAAACATCGTAGGCAGCCTGGCTGCCGTTGTTCTTGCGCCAAAGCACATAATCGCGAGCATCGACCTTATTGTTCTTATCCCAATCGGGCGAAGGCGCATCGGTATAGGCCCGCCACCGACCATTCGGCAGGTCGAGATCAAACTTCCACAACTCGTTCGCCGACCACACCCGAAAACCGTTGTTGCCAGAGTCTTTGCCAAAATCGGCCCCAATCGCGTTCGCCCAATCGCCTTGCTTGCGGAACTTGAATTCATAGAACCCAGGGTTCATTAAGAACTCGCCGTGGTATAAACCATTCGTTTGATCCGTAAGGGCGTAACTCGGATCCGCCGTAGCCGGCCAACCGTTGAACGAACCGACCACTTCCCAACCAAACACACTCGGGTCATCGTATCCCACCCGCCGTTGGTTATTCGGGTACCACCCGTCGCTCCACGATGTGTTGTCCCACAAATGGAACGTGATTTCGCCAGCCGTGTTCGTGGCCACCTTGCCGTTACTGCCCGGAGCGTTAATGCTCCAGTCGTCAACGGTAATCTTGTACTCGTTGTAGAAAAACGTTTGAGTATTGGGATCGCTGGCAAACAGCCCCGAGACGGTACCCTTGTAATGACCGCCTCCCATGTCGGTTAGTTGGTTTGCAGTACCCGCCCAGGCGTTGAAATCACCCCGGGCATACCAAGGTTGTGCCGCCGCCGGCAGGGCCGCTGCCAAAGTCACGATTGCCGCCATTAAACATCTCATTGCAATTCCTCCAGTTCTCAAAAACCAGTTCACCTTGAACGAATACTTCCAACCTTCAATTGTCCGATGTTCCCAGTTCAGCCCCCGGCTCTGCCGGGGGTCAGCCATCCACGCAAGGTAGCGACATCAACAACCCCCGGCAGAGCCGGAGGCTGCCCTAACATTCCCTTACCATCCAAGAACGAATATCACTCCTCTCTTGAGAGAAAACTTCTTCTCCCCCGCCTCATCAGTGTTCCCACGCACGTCACCATCATCCACAAGCAGATTGGCGTAGGCTCCGGCACGCCCGTGACCATCGCCCCCAACCCAGCCCCCGGGCTTAGCGGCGCACGAGCAAACCCGAAATTCCCTCGCCACGCTGCCAAGTCGGCGGCGTCTACATCGCCGTCGAGGTCGGCATCGCCTTGCGTAAACTGCGCGCCAGCCATCATGCCGCTCGACTGCCGCCACAGCACGTAGTCGGCTCCGTCCACCGCGCCATCGAGGTTAAAATCGCCCGCTTTCGTGCGGAAGAGCTTGGTGATCATCGTCTCCACGTCGGCAATGTCCACCGCGCCATCGACGTTCAAGTCCATCAACCAACTCATATTGCCGAAGTTGGCGTACAACGTCGTCATATCGGCCACGTTCGTGCCCCCGCCACCGTTCAGGTCGCCACGGAACAGCAACAGATCGGTGTAAGAATTAAGGACGGTCTGGCCTGCCCCGCGCGCAACCAACTCATTACCCAGCAAGAACAAATCGCGGTTGTCGCCCAGACCGTCCCCATTCACGTCAAATGCCGCTGCGAACTTCGTATTTTGGCTGTAAAGCACGTCCTCCACCGAGTTGTTCCCACAAGCTCCCGTCCCCGAGGAGCAGCGGATGTCGGTCGTCGAATAAGCGTTGCTCGAATTCATATCGCCAAACCCAAGGCCAATCGTCGTCTGCGTGTACTGACCCGCGAAACGCTGAATGTTGGAGTTGCCCGTCTCCTCGTAAGTTACGACCGTCACCACGTGGTTGCCGTGCGACACGCCGTTGTAACCTCGCAGGAACAGGTCTCGATCGTACGAGCTCAATTGATTCGTGCCGGAAACCATCGACAAAATTTGGCTATTCGTGGTCGCCGCGGGCAAATCCAGCAGCACGTGCATGTTGTTGGCCGTCCCATCGACCGACCGCACAATGAGATCGCGATTGTTCGGGTTGCCCGGCGCGGAAGCAAACGGGGCAAAACTCACCACCTCGGCGGGCGGCGCGAAACGATCGAGATACACCACCTGCCGAAAGTCATTGAACACGGCTGGCCCGCCATCCGCGCGGTGCCGAAACGCCCGCACCGTAATGAAGTTGTACCCTTCTGGCAAACTCGTCGCATCGATCGACTTCTGGTACCACCCATTGCCCGTCGGGCTGCCGAAGCCCGGGCTTTTTTCACCCGGCGAGAACTCCTCGAAACCGTAAACCACCGACCCGGGCGCGGTGTAATCGATCGACCCATTTCCGTTCGTATCCATCCCCTGGTTCACTCGCAGCACGGCGTTATCGCCATCGGCATCCAGGTCGCGATACCCGCCCGGAAGCGTCACCGCCTGCGTATCGAGCCGAATCGCAATCGTGTTCGCCGTCACCACCGGCAGGCTGGCAAGCCGCGTCGTGGCATTGGCGTAAGTGTTGTTGGCGGGCGGGCTGCCGCCCGCAAGCGTGCTGCTCGAATTCGTCACCACCAACCCCGCCGACGACTGCGGCACTTGAACGCCGTAGATGAGGTACCCTTTATCTTGCCCGCCGTTGTGCAGGAAGCGCACATCCACCTTCGATTGCCCGCCCACCTGGTAGACCGTCACCACCTGATCAAGCCCGTTCGCCGCCGCGTTGCCCGTCAGCTCTACCAGCCGGGTGCCATTCGCAAAATCGACGTCCATCGTCTTGTAGCCCGAACTGCCCGAGTCGTTGCGGTTATCAAAAAGCGCAAGCATGTTCTTGCTCCGCTCCATGGCGAAGTAATCCTTCTCTAACCATCGCTGGCGGTAATCTCCGCGGCCGTGCGTGTTGCGAATGTTCACCAACTCGGTGATCGTGTTGCCGTAGTTGCCGAGCGCATCGCCACGACCATCGACCGGAAACGAGCGGTCGGTCCCGAATTCCTTGGCGTTGTAATACACGATCGCGTTTCCCGGCTGCGTGAGAATGTACGCATGGGCCACGTTGTTCATTTCCGCCCCGCCGCCATCGTGGTTGCTCACCATCGCCACGCCGGCCGAACCGTTGTGATAACCATCGTGGCGTACGTCCATGCTGGAATTGACCACATTCCGCCAGTCGTTGCCCACGCCCGAGTTCTGCAAGTTGCTGCTCAATTCGCCGCGCAGGGGGAAATCGAGCACGTCGCGATTGCCGCCGATCGTATTCGGTTGTGCCGGGTTGATATCCTTGCGGATATAACCGTACAGAAAATCTTGTTGCGATTGCCCTGGAGGCTGGCCATCGCCCGGCACCACTTCGCCGTACATGAACACGTGCTCCACCGAGCCATCGAGCCGCAGCCGCGGGTTGCTGCGATACACGGCCGAATCGAACTGCTCGAGCGCATAGTGCTCCATGTGCTTGGCCGCATCTAGCCGGAAACCATCGACCCCAATCACTTGCACCAACCATTGCAAATTGCGCCGTAATAGCCCCGTCGCGTTCTCGGCCACGGCATCGCCCGCCAGTGGCGTGGCCAGGTTGAACGGGTGGACCGTCACATTCTGCATCGTCTTGGGGTCGTAATACGTGGCCCCGGGCAGGTTCGTATCGGGGTAGAAGCGAGCGTTGTTGGCGTCGGGCACGTTGGCCAACCGACCCACCCAAGCCGTCACCCCCGCCGGAATATTCTGCGGATTCCCTGCCGCCACCGGTTGGCGAATCAACGGGTGATTCATCCCGTGGTCGATATCTAATAGCCCCGAGAGCTGGCCGTTGAGATAATCGCCGCCGAACGCGGGGCTATGAAAATCACCGTAGGTGCCAAGCACGCCGGCCGGGTCGGTGCCACCGTCGGGGTTCTGCAACACAAAACCAGGGTAACCGCCCGCCTGCTGAAATGAGTTGAACTGCGGGTTGACGTAGTCATTCTCTGAGTAGCCGTTGTGGTTCAGCACCGCATCGATGTGCAGCCGCGCATCAAACCGGTGGAGCACGTTGGCAAACTGCTTGAGGCCCGTTTCCGTGCCGTACAGCGTGGAGTTGCCCGCCTTGCCCAGGTCGAAGCGATCGTACACATCGTACCCAACCGAGTAGTTACTGATATCGGCCCGCCCCGGCGGCGGCGTCCACACGGCCCCATACCCGGCCAAAAACATATCGGCCGACCGCCGCTCCATCGTGTTGTACGTCGCCTCGAACCACTGCAATATCGTCGGCGCCGAAACATCCTCCGCCCACGCACTCCCCCACGAAAACGAGCACACAACCAACAACCACGGCACAACCCAGCCACCGCCCTTGTTGCCTTCAACGCTGTACCAAGTTACAAGTGTCCGCCACGCCATGATCTACTACCAATCCAAAACACCCTGACTGCTGTCTCTTCTTACTAGACTTTGTCTCAAAACTCCCCTCCCTATTAGGGAGGGGTTGGGGGAGGGTTCGCGGATCGCTGGATTCTTAACCTTGCACAAATCGCTACCCAAACCAGAACCAGTTTTGAGACAAAGCCTAGACTGTAGCCGCCGGAAAAAGCCGGCGGTTTCACCCTTGCAAACCCGCCGGCTTCCGCCGATGGCTATTGGAAACGGTATGTCGGCGAATCCCGAACTCCCTCAATCACTTCGATGAAAGTTCAAGGTTGATTCGGTTCGCCCCTGGTGCAACAGTATAGGACAACCCCGACTTGTCCTTCTGTCCGTATGTTACTGGTGTAATTAACTTTCCTGTCGGAGTAGGGCCGCCCTCCTTCGTTCGTAGCTGCAAAGGTGGTTCATTAGCAACGACCGTGACTAGGTACTCTCCGGAAGGCAGGCCCTTTTCGCTGCCCGTGGAAATCTCATAGTAGCCCGCCTCGTCAATTGAGGAATAAGCAGGGGGACCACCTTGCTTGGGGTGATACGCTACCCAACCACACTTCAATGCGATTCCATCTAGTGTGACGGTTCCACCTGCGGATGAATCGAAACTGCCTCCACATCCAGTAAACACCAAAAGCCCGACACCACTAATCGCCGATAACCGATTTCTCCAGGTCATGTTCACTCCTCAATCATCCAAGCACGATTCCATCATCCAAGAACTACTCCACCGCAACCGTTTCCCCGCCATTGCGCGTTGATAAACCGCGATAAATGTTGTGGTCGATGCCTTCGTTCACAAAATGCACTGAACCATCAGCCATCACAAATTGCGCACCTCCGGGGTGCCGACTCTTAAAACCTCGCGCCTGCTGCCATTGCGGTGCCGCCGAGACGAATTCCTTGGTCTGGGGATAGATGAAGAAATTTAGGGGAATGCCACAACTAGCCCAATCACCGTCGGCAAAGTAAGCGGCTGAATGATAGTCCTGCTCCACAACCGTCTCTCCCACCATGAACGTCTTGCTCGTCCCGTCCGTAATCTTTCGCAACGGAATCGGACTAAAATAGGCTCCTCGCCAAATCAGTCCGTTGCAGTCCGCCGTGTTGTGGCAATCGGGCTTGGAACCAAAATCGTTGAAAGGCGAAGTCCCTCCCGTGCCATCGGTAATTACCGAGTCGCCAAGGCAACCCTTGTAACTTGTCGTGGCGGTTGTAACTTGCCCGGCCTTGTCCCAATAAAACTGGTCTGTCGAGGGCTTTGCCGATGGGTCCGACGGACACGAAAACCAAGCAAGTTGCTGTTGCATCAGGGGCCGAATCGAACCGATCCCCATTCCCGTTCCCGCTGCCGGGCCAGTAATGGAAAAACCATCGCTTGTAGAAGCTCTCAATGCTTCGGTTATCGCATCACTCATCGCGGTCTCCTCCATGGGAGACAGAATGTCCACGATCCACCCTTTGCCGTTGTAACCAGGACCGCCATTCTTGTGCATCATCTTCCCGTTGCCTGGGCCTGGCGGCGGACCAATCCACACACGATTTCGATTGAAGTCCTCTTGCCATTGGCTGATGCTGTACGGCAAGTGCTTTGCCGTATCGTGAAAGTTCAGGCAAGCCAGCCCAACGTTGTGCAAATTGTTCGAGCAACTCATCCGCCGCGCCGCTTCGCGCGCCGCCTGCACCGCCGGCAACAGCAACGCCACCAAAATGCCAATAATCGCAATCACGACCAACAATTCCACCAACGTGAATGCACGTCGGCCCGTTACGCCAGCAGGTCCGCCGAGCCGAGGCCGACTCGCTACATGGCGGACTGCGGGTTGCGGATTGCGGATTATCAGGCGGCCGAGTGCAGGTTCTGACGGCCTTGCCAAGCCATGCAGAATCCACTCCAACACCAATCCGAAATCCGAAATCCGAAATCCGAAATCCACACGCCCAGCTTGCCCCACAGTTGGTATGGAATTGCTCCTGGATCGCACCTCGGGAACGAAGAACCGCATACGCTCCACCCTTTCTTCCGTTTCTTCCTGCGAAAAGCTCCGCGAGGTTGTTCCAGCCCGGCGAGCCAGGCCCGGCCCTTCGACCGGGCACTGGGCTCGCCAGTGGCTGGAACTCTCGCCCATCCAACCAATCAAAACACTACCGACCACGGCGCGCCGCGAACGCGGCCGCCAAGGCAACAAAACCAAGCAGGCCAAGGCTTGCCGGCTCGGGAATCGACTCGACCGTCACCTGCGCAACGCCTCTGAGCGAATCGACGCGGAACGTCACGGTGTCGCTCGCCCCGCCCACCGAGAACGGGAAGTTATCGGCATTGACGCTGCGGTTATCCTTGCCGATGGCATCCCAACTGCCGGTCCTGACCGCCTTGCCGTTGTACGAACCGGCCGGCAACGAACCCGTCCATTCATAGATGCCGCCACCGATGAACGACATCGACGAGCCTGCATAACCATTGTCCCAATCGCTACCGCCCAGTTCGCTCTGAAAGTCACCGACGAACGTCCACGCACCGGGGTCCATGTTGGCCGCTGGGCCTCCAATGCGATACTCCTCGGTCAACCAACCATCGAACACCTGATTGCGGTCATAGGTAATCGAAACATTTCCCGATCCATCGGCATACGCCCATGAATTACCGGGGCCAGGCCGATTCGGGTCTGGGCCCCAATCGCCACCATCGAAATCCGTATCCTCGACGAGCTTGAATTCATAGCGAGCGCCGGGAGTTTGCCCGCCAATCGTGACCGAATAAGTGCCATCAAAATTATTCGTCATCATGTTGCTGTTGGGATCCCACGGGTTGGAATTCCAACCGCCAGGCACAAACACAGGGGGCGATGCGCCCCAACCAACGGCAGGCACCAGGCCCACGGCCAGTGCCACACCGCAAAACGCAATACACAATCGTTTCATTATGCAACCTCCTAAGAAATGGGTTTCACAAAACTACAAGTTCATTACCGCAAGAACGCTTCACCTTGTCTCTGCAAGAATCAACGGCACACGCAAGTCGAACCGTCGAACAGCCCCCGCGACGCGCGGCGGAAGCTTATCGATCACCCGGCCACGACGCCCCGTCACCGCCCGAAAGGTCGTACCCACGCGGACTTCATCGATCTCGTGAATCTTCGTGCCGTTGAAATTGCCCATACTGATCCGGTCGAACGCGAAGTTGCCCACCAACTCGGCATCCGGCCTACATGCCGACTCTTCCACGAACGACGCCGGATTCCGATACACCTTCAAGCGATCCCGATTGTCCTGGCCAAATTCGATCCGCACGACGAACATATTGATCGCCGTATTCTCCTGCCCCAACGACGGGAAATTGGACTTTCCATACGCGTTCACATTCGAGGTCACCCCGTAACCCGTTTCATCCACCCCGCTGCCAATCGAGAGCACGCGATTTCCGTTCCCGTCGCCCCGGTGCAGTTCAAATCCATAAAACACATCGTTGATCTTGCTCACCCGCTGCAAGAAACTCAGGTAGACGACCGAGCCATCGCGGCCAATCAATCGCACGCCATCCCGGTTTTCCACCAGCCCCGCGGAATCGAACACGCCTCCCACACTCGTTCCCAGCGAACGACGCACACGGTTCTGCTGCGCCGTCTGAATCGCCCGGTTACCCAACGGCATGACGCCTTCAAAATCCAAACTGCCTGAAGCAACCCCGTTCGAACTCGCCGGGGCCTTGCTATCCGACTCCACCGTAAACCACGCCCCCGCCCAACCAAACCCACCGTTCTGCTCATCCAGCGGACCCGCCGGGTAATTGAATCCGTCGTAGGCAAGCACGCCATCGCGCGGGCCTGAGCTGCCAAACAAGGTCCGCACAAACTCATCATCCCGCGCCGGTATCCGAGCCACGACCGCCGCTGCCGGCTCGATCCGCGCCGCTTCCGCCGTGTTCAACTCCACCGTTCGCACGTTCTTCCCCGCATCATCCAGCAAGTGCGCTTTCACCAAACCATTGAAGACATGCACTTCGGTCGCACCCGCCGTGTCGGCCATCACGCCAAACTCGGTCCCCAGGTCCACAACATTAAGCCGCGAAGTGAGAACCTCGAACCCACGCGCCCGTTCCGGAACCACCGCCGCCAACCGCCCTTCTCGCAACTGTGCCTTCCCCGGCGATTCCACATCAAAAGTCGCCGGACCTTCCAACACCACCACGGCCCCATCATCAAACGTAATCTCGACCAGCCCCGTCGTTAGTTTTAACTGCTGCCCTCGCACAAGCCGCTCGCCAAAATCGGCTGCCGTCCCCGCGTCCCACGAACAGTTCCGCGTGGCCGTCACCCGCGCAACCCCCGCTTCCCGCAAATCACTCGGCAACGGGCTCCCCCCGCTCGATGCCACTTGCCCGCCGACCGAAAAAAACGATCCCGTCACCCAACTGCTAACCGCCGCAACCCCCAAGAGCGCAATGCTAATCGCCAACCAATTCTTCCACTGGGAACTTCCTCGCGATGCCTTGCCGATACCCTCTCGCCGCTCGGCCGCCAATTCCACGTGCTGAATTCCAAGCATCGCTTCCGCCAAGCTTTCCGCCTCGAACCCCGACGCATGTTGCGAATACAATTCCCCGTGCAGAAACAAGACATTGTTGTAATACTCGCGTGCCGTTTGATCGGCCCGAAGCACCGCGTCCAACCGCTCCATCTGTGCGGACGAGATCGTGCCATCGCACACGGCATCGATCAGCAACGCCAATTCACTTTCGCAACGATCATTCATCGGTTCAGCCCCTCGACGCTCAACGTCCTCTCGATGCAGTCGTACAACGACTTGCGAATCCTTCCCAACGCCTTGTACACCGTGTTCACAGGCTGACCAAGCTTCTCCGCAACCGTCTTGAACGACTGGCGAGAATCCGAATAGCACGTCCGAACAAGCTGGCGATCCTTGGCAGGCAACTTCTCCAGGCACGACCGCAACGCATCGCGCCGATACTCCAGCAAGTCTGCCCGATCCACCGCGTCGGCCGCCAGCAAGTCAACCGCCGCCTCGCTAAGCTGCGGCCCCGAACGCCGCTCTTGCCGACGAAATCGCTGCACCTGATGATGCGCTATCACGCTCACCCACTTCACGAAGTTCGTTCCAAACTCGAACGTCTCATGCTCGCGCCACAGCACCACGCACACTTCTTGAAACACTTCTTCGGCATGGGCCGAACTGCCAAGCAGCGATACCAAATACGCGAACAACCAGCGATCGTGCTGCGCGAACAACCGCGCGAAAGCGTCGCGCCGTTCGTGGTCCGAAATCGCTCGTGTACTGCCGATGTCCACTGGCTAACTCCGCCTCACCAACCAGATAAGTCCCACAAGTAGTTCCCGCGAGCCACGCCGGACTCGAATCGCCCAATTCCGGTAACAACTCCGAAACATCATGCCGCCCGCAGCACCTACTCCTCTCCCGCTCAAAGAGAAAAATCGCTCTGAGCAGGCCCTACTCCATTCTTTCCAGGTAAGGCGCGAGCAAGCCCGGTTTAGTATTGAGATATTCGATTTTTCTTGAGATTTTCGAACACCCGTCGCAGTCATCTCTCCCTAGGGAATTCCCCCTACCCGAGGCAAGACCCCCCTCATCTGGTGATCCATCTCAAAACCGGCTACGATGCTCTGCTTCGCCGAACAGAAGCAGGGGCCGCTTGCAATAACTGGCAACGCCGAAACACGTTACCACGTCCCGCATCGATGATGGATAAATAGAATGCAACGGGGAGGGCCCCCCCATTTGCCTCGCCGTGAAATGCCGCCGCCCGCCATGCGGGGGGGATTCTCAAGCAGTCGGCAGCTCCCACCCCCGGCGATACGCTTTCGTCAACCGCCCGTTCGCGCCCTCGTGATGCACGATCTCGGCACGCTTCGCATCCCACACCAATTGCTCGCCAGGAAAGCGTATCGCAATCGCCCCCAGCAGAACGGTCTCCGTCAGCGGCCCCGCGTACGAGAAGTTGGAACCCGTCTCGCCATCCCCTAAGCACGCATGCGCCCAAGTCGTGTAGTGGTCGAGGTCCTCCAACTTAGGAATCTTGAAGTCGCGGTATTGTTCTTCCGGAAAAAGCTGCAAGGCGGCGTAGTGAGGCAGAACCATCGCTCCCTTCTCACCCACAAACACCGACCCCGCCGTCGGCAACTGGTACGTGCTCGGCAAACCGAGCTTCTCTCCCTCGGGCTTGTTGCCCGGCCCATCGTACCACGTAACGCCAATCGTTTCGCCCACCGTTTGCGGCGTGCCCGGAAATCGATACTCCACCTTGCTGCGCAGCGCCCACGTTTCCTGGTTGAGCGCCGGCGCGGCCGCTTCCACCGAAATCGGCGCGGTAAGCCCAAGCGATTTGAACACCGGGTCCAAAATGTGGCAGCCGAAATCGCCCAGTTGACCCGTGCTAAAGTCTTGCCACGCCCGCCAATTGAACGGGTGATACACGTCGCGCTTGTAAGGCCGCTCGGGGGCGACTCCCAGCCACAAGTCCCATTCGAGCGTCTTCGGCACGGGGTCGGCACCCTTGGGGCGATCGGGGCTAAGAAGCCAACCCATATTCGTAGATTGCCACGAATGCACCTCGCGCACCTTGCCGATCCCACCCTCTCGCACCACCTGCGCCGCCGTCCGATAGAAATGGTGCGATTGAATCTGATTCCCCATCTGCGTCACCAACTTGTGCCGCGCGGCCGCCTCACTCATTCGCCGCGCTTCATGCACTGTGTGCGACAACGGCTTCTCGCAGTACACGTGCTTGCCCAACGCCATCGCCGCCAACGCGATCGGGGCGTGCATGTGGTCGGGCGTCGCCACGCATACCGCATCAAACAGGTTTGCTTGATCGAGCAACTTCCGATAATCGTGGAACCGCTCGGCACGCGCAAACCGCTCGGCCGCCCATCCCAAGTGGGGCTTCGATTCGTCCACATCACACAACGCAACCACTTCCACGCGCGGGCTCGCGCTAATGCTCGCCAAATCGCCCCGCCCTTTACCGCCGGTTCCTATGGCCGCCAACCGCAGCTTGCCGTTCACATCGAACGCCCTGGCCGACCGCCCAAGAAACGCCCCCGCGCCAACGGCCGCCGAAACCTGAAGAAACCCACGCCGATCTAACCGATATCGCATCGAAGTATCCTCCCGCAACCAATCTAACCAACCCCCTGCCTCCAAAGCAATCAAATTTCCGAACGATCAATCAACCACTCCCGCCAAGTAGGGACCGCAAGCCGAGCGGCCCATGCTTATTTTGGATTTCGGATTTCGAATTGCGGATTGAGAGCAGAATCGAATCTGAATCGCTTGCCAAATCCGTTCGAGGTTGCATTCGGGTGATCGATAATCCGAAATCCGAAATCCGAAATTCTTCGTGTCCGCCTCAGCTCGGCAGACCTACTTTTCGACTTGCTTCCATCAACCCACCAAACTTCTTTCCGAGCCGCAGTCCCGAGGCTAGAATCAAGTCCTTCCGACAACTGCGTCTTGAAGATTCCCCCCTCGCCCCGAGGCCACCCCATGAACGCCTGCACGCATTTCGCCGTACTCCATTCCGCCCGGTGCATCGCACTGGCCCTTGCCTTCTGCACGGCACGGGTTGCAACGGCTCAAGAAAACAACCAGCCTCCAGAGGGGTTCACCGCTTTGTTCAACGGGCGCGATTTCAAAGATTGGTCCGGCGCGAAAACCCGCGACCCCCGCGAAATCGCCGCGCTGCCCCCCAAAGATCGCGCCGCCTGGGATCAGCAAATGCGGCAGGGGATCGCTCAACACTGGCGCGTGGCCAACGGCGAACTCATTAGCGATGGCCACGATCCCTACCTCGCCACGACACGCGACTTCGCCGATTTCGAACTTCGGGTCGATTGGAAGATCGGCCCCGAGGGCGATAGCGGTATCTACCTCCGCGGCACGCCGCAGGTCCAAATCTGGGACCCCTCGAACGAAAAAGCAAAACAACACGGCGCCGATAAAGGCTCCGGCGCTCTTTGGAACAACAAACAACACGAGCGATTCCCGCTCGTCGTGGCCGATAACCCCGTCGGCCAGTGGAACCGTATGGTCATCCGCATGGTTGGCCCCTACGTGCTCGTCCGCCTCAATGGCAAGCTCGTCGTCAACAACGTGGTGATGGAAAACTACTATGCCCCCAACGAACCAATCTTCCGCCGCGGGCCTATCTACCTGCAAACACATGGCGCGGAAACCCGATTCCGCAATGTCTTCCTCCGCGAAATCCCCCACGACGAAGCCAATCGACTTCTCGGCGAAATCAAGGGCGATGACGCCAACTTCTCAACCATCTTCAACGGCCACGATCTCGCCGGCTGGCAAGGCGATACCGACAGCGTCGAGGTCATCAACCGCGAATTGCGGTTCAAAGAAAAACACGTAGGCAACGTGCTCACCACCGAAGAATACGCCAACTTCATCGCGAGGCTCGAATTCAAACTGCCGCCCGGCGGGAACAACGGCCTCGCCATCCGCTCTCCCTTCCCCGTCAAGGTTCCCGCCTTCGACGCGCTCGAACTCCAACTCCTCGACGACGACCACCCCAAGTATGCAACGCTGCACCCTTACCAATTCTGCTGCAGCGTCTATGGCCTGGCCCCCGCCCGCCGCGGATTCCTCCGGCCCGCCGGCGAATGGAACTTCGAACAGGTCCGCGTCGATGGCGATCGCATCGAAATCGAACTCAACGGCTTTCCCGTTCTCTCCGCCAACCTCGCCGAAGTCCGCAAGAATCCCGCCGACGAAAAGAAGCACCCCGGCGCCGCCAACAAGTCCGGTCACTTCGGCTTCTGCGGACACAACGACCCCGTCGCATTCCGCAACATCCGCATCCGCCGCTTGCCCTAAGAAATACGTCCCCGTTGACCGCTCGCCGCCAAGCCAAAACTACGCCTCTCCGTTCAGCCGCGACGCGAAGGCTCGGCGAAGCGGAACGCTTCCCCCACACGCATCCCACAACCTCACAAAGTACGCACGGCTGGACTCGAACCAGCAACCTTCGGCTTCGGAGGCCGACGCTCTATCCATTGAGCTACGTGCGCTAACAAACCGCGAATTTCCAAGATAACCAGCCTACCGTTTCGCGCACTGTGTGTCGAGTCCGCAAGCCACACCATCAAGGTAGGTCCCGCGAGCCGAGCGGGACATCGAACGACCAAGCTCGCAACCACTTCGGTTGATTGTCTCGCTTGGCTCGCGTTCCCTACTTCTCCACCAACGTTCCGTCTTCCAACCTCAACAGTTGTTCATAGCGGCGAACGATCTCCTCCTCGGCCACCTGACGCAGGTTGCCCGCCAGCACGGCCGTTTCGCACACGCGTTGTAGCCGTTCGCCGCATGCCTTTTCGCGTTCCAACTGCATGGCCGCCTTGCTAAGTTCCGCCTCGCGTTTCTCCGTATACTGCAACGTGGCATACTCCGGAAGCTCCTTCACGGCCGACACAAACTCATCCGCCCGCGTGGTTGCGAACTCAAAACCCAAGGGCGACCATTCTGCCCGAAGTTCCGGCCAAAAGTGATACAACTTCGCCTGAACCGCCTTCAACGCGCCCCGCTTCATTCGGGCTGCCGTTTCCACTTTCGCATGGGCGGCAACAAGCTTGCCCTTGATCTCCCCGATCCTCAACTCGACATCGGCAACAGTCGAATCCGCTCCCAGATTCAGCCTCTTTGCAAGCTGCTCCAAGATCGCCCGCTGCTCCGGTCGAGCGTGCGCGGCAAGCTCCGAGAGCTTGCCTTCCAGCTTGAGCAACTTACCCTCAGCATCATTAGTCTTGGCCACGTTGCTGTAGCGACGCAAGAGCGATTCCGACGTCCGCACGGGCACGTCAATCGAATCGCTCTGGATCACCGCATACGTATGCGCCTCGGCAAACGACACCTCCCCGCTCCCGTCGAAGTCGGCCCCGCCCACCGAATCGCCCGAACGCGAGGCACCGCCTAACGCCCCCCAAAAATAACTGGTGTACTCCTCGTAATCGCCTTCGTTCGCGTCGGGCGTACAGCCGGCCGCCGGTCGGTCGTGCAACTGCGCGAAGAAACCGCACCGGCCATGATCGGCAAGCCCTTTACTGCTGTCGGCCTGCTGAAAGATCGTGTGCGCAAAGCCCCCCGCATAACACTGCACCATCACCAGCACGACTTCAACCTCCGGCGGAAATCGATCCAACCAACCCGCAAAATCTCGCGCGGTAAGCGGTTCGTTATTCCAAAAATACAGCGTCGTGTTGTACGGATTCGCCGCCCCTCCGCCCCCACGTCGACGCGATCCCTGCTGCGCCTTGCCGCCGTGACCCGCCGCGTACACAATCACCCGATCCCCCGCCTTCAACTCGCGTGCCAACTCCTCAAATCGCTTTTGCACCTGCTTCAACTCGGCCGCTCCTCGCACCTGCTCCAACTCGTGGTTGCGATACTTCAAATCTGCCGAATCCGAATCTCCCAACAACTCCGCCAGCATCCGTTGGGCCAGCGGGTAGCTCTCTTCGTACTTCGGATTACGGCACTGCAAATCGGGGTGCGGGTCGTTGCCGTCGGCAAACCACAAATCGTAGGAAGGCTTATCCGGCCGACGCGATGACAACACCGTTTGCTGAAACACCACGTTCCGCTCCAGCGAAAGCTGGTTCCCCGTCGCATCGTAGCCGCCGCCAATCGTCAGAAAATAGTCCTTGCCAACGCCACTCGATGCAATTCCCCCCCACGCCAACACAAACACCACACAAACGAGCACATGTTGATAACAAATACACATGGCGACTCCGCATCCGATCGAGACATCCAAACAACCTGCCCACGCCAACTACCCTCCATCCTACCACGATCTCGCAGCGCTTGTACGCCTCACAACTCCAGCACTAAAATAACGCCCAGTTAACTTCCGTCCCTAGTAGGGAGCGGCCGGGAGAGGATTCAGGAGTTGGAGGATTCACGGGATCGATTTGCCATTTGAAATCGGCCATTTGAAATGTGGTCATTTCAGAAATGACCAATGACAAATGACCAATTTGCAATGACCAATCTGCCTTCTCTGTATCTCCGTGCCTCCGTGCCTCCGTCGTGAATTAACTCCCCCCACCCCACTCCCCGAGTTTGTCCGCACTTTCATTGCATGGATGCTCTCAGTCCCCACGATTCCGTCCGCCAGGTCCTCAAGCAATACTGGGGCTTCGACGACTTCCTCCCACTCCAGCAGGAAGCCATCGCCAGCGTCCTCGGCGACCGCGATTCGCTCATCGTCATGCCCACCGGCGGCGGCAAGTCGCTCTGCTACCAGGCGCCCGCACTGTGCCGACCGGGTGTCGCGGTTGTCGTCTCGCCGCTGCTCGCTCTGATGAAGGACCAGGTCGACGGCCTCGTCGCCTGCGGTGTCCCCGCCGCCTCCGTCAACAGCACCCACTCGCCCGATGAAAAACGACGCGTGGCCCAACAAGTACAGGCCGGCGAACTGCGGCTCCTCTACATGTCGCCCGAACGACTTGTCCAACCTCGCACGCTCGATTTCCTCGCCGCCCAAAAAATCAGCTACTTCGCTATCGATGAAGCCCACTGCATCAGCGCTTGGGGCCACGACTTCCGCCCCGAGTACCGCGCGCTCCGCTCGCTCCGCGCCCGTTTCCCCAACGTCGCCGTTCATGCGTACACCGCCACCGCCACCGAACAAGTCCGACACGATATCGTCTCGCAACTCGGCCTCCAAAATGCCGAAGTCCTCGTCGGCGATTTCCATCGACCAAACCTCCAGTATCACGTCGCCCTTCGCGGACGCGGCCTCGCACAAGTCTGCCACGTCATCGATCGTTACCGCGGCCAATCCGGAATCATCTACTGCATCACCCGCGCCGCGGTCGATCGAACGGCCGCTCTCCTCAACAACCTCGGTTACTCCGCCCTGCCCTACCACGCCGGGCTAAGCGACGATGAACGAATCCGAAACCAAGATGCATTCCTCACCGAACACACCGATACCATCGTCGCCACCATCGCCTTCGGCATGGGGATCGATAAATCAAACGTCCGATACGTCATCCATCACGGCATGCCAAAATCGTTGGAAAACTACCAGCAGGAAAGCGGCCGCGCCGGCCGCGACGGCGTCGAAGCCGAGTGCTGGCTCTTGCACGGCGGCAGCGACCTCATGACCTGGAAGCGTATCCTCGACGACACCTCCGCCGATGCCCGCAACGCCGCGCTCGCCGCTCTCGATAAAATGAACGCCTACGCCTCCTCCACCACCTGCCGCCACAAGGCCTTGGTCGAACACTTCGGCCAATCCTGGAACCGCGGCCCGTGCGGCGCCTGCGATGTGTGCCTCGGAAATCTCGACCTCGTGGAAAATGCCCTCGTCATCGGCCAAAAAATTCTCTCCTGCGTCCTCCGCGTTCAAGAACGCTTCGGTGCCGATTACGTCGCACTCGTCCTCATCGGCTCCGAGGACGAACGCATCCGCGCCGCCGGCCACAACCAACTCAGCACCTGGGGCCTCCTCCGCGATTTCCGCCGACAAGATGTCCGCCAGTGGATCGAGCAACTCGTCGGACAGGCGTTCTTATGCAAAGAAGGAGAGTACCACACGCTCCGCGTTACCGACTCGGGCCGCCAACTCCTCCGCGGCGAACGCACCCCCACCCTGCTACAACCCGCCAAGAAAGATCGCCCACGCCCCTCGGCCGCCTTTCTCGACTCCTGGGACGCCGTCGACCGCGAACTCTTCGATTCCCTTCGCGAACTCCGCCGAAAAATCGCCGACGAACGCGGCGTACCCGCCTATATCATCTTCAGCGACGCCACGCTCCGCGACCTCGCCCGCCGTCGTCCTTCCACACCCAATTCCATGCTCAACGTCCGCGGCATCGGCCAAAAAAAACTCGCCGATGTCGGCGCAACATTCCTGGCCCACATCGCCAACCACTGCCGCACCACGGGCCAACCAACCAACCTCGAACCGCCCCCACCCCCCCACCCCCCATAGCCCCCCCCCGGCGAGGTCGCTTCAGCGACCGGCCCCCCCCTCTCTCTTCCTCCCTCCCCCTCTCTCTCCCCCTCCCTCCCCTCCTCCTCGCTCCACACCCCTCGCCCCCTCACTTTCTTAAAAATTTTTTTCTTGTTTTTGGCCACCACCTGTGCTATTGTACACGCACGAAATGTCCGACCTGGCGGCTGCTGTGGAGACGTCGAGCC
>JADZFK010000246.1 GCA_020849945.1 Pirellulales bacterium
ATCGCGTGAAGGGCAGCGAAAAATTCTGGAACGATGGAATCACGGGCGAGGCAATCCTGCAAGTTCGCGCGGCCCTCTTGAGCGAGGATGATCGACTACTCACCCACATCCGCCAACGCCCCGGCACTCCCTACGCCAGAAAATCAAAAAAACCCACGCTAGCAACCGCCGCATGAAAACAATAGCGTTCCTGCACCCCAGCACTAGAAGCTTTGTTTTCTCGGATTGGACTTCTGGGCAGCATCGGCTACAGTGTTTTTCTTGGGGGCATTAACCTTGGACAATCTAATGAAACGCGGGCTTACCCTTGTAATCCTTTGTGGCGTAACGATTCTGGTTATGCTCTCCCTCCCTTTGAATCTCGGTGCCGTACAGTTTCCGAACATGGTTATCTGGGGACGTCAAGTTGGAACGACAGAGCACGATATTAGCAATGCTGTTGCCGTAGATGCACTTGGGAATCTATTCCTCGCTTGGAACTTCGAGGCGCCTGTCGGTGAAAACAACTTGGCGTACGATGCCGCACTCAATAAGTATGATCTGGACGGCAATTTGCAGTGGTCTCGCACCTTTGATTCCGACGTATCCGACTTAGGATACGCTCTCTCGTCTGATGGTTTGGGAAATGCCTACCTGGGCGGTGTCACGTTCGTCGGTGCAAGTGAAGAAGTTCCTGGCGGTCATGCTGATGCTTATCTCATGAGAATTGATTCGGACGGCAACACCATTTGGAAGCGTCACTTCGGAAGCATTGAATCCGATGAAATCGACTCTATATCGGCTGATGGCCTTGGGTACATTTACGTTTCCGGCCAAACAAGGGGATTCTTGGAGAAGGAGAACGCTGGTCTTGGTGATGCGTTCATCAGCAAATTTGACGATGCCGGCAACCAGCTTTGGACGCGGCAATTTGGAAGTGATGCTGCTGATAGTGCCTGGGCCGTGTCAGCCGACGAATTGGGTAATGTCTTCCTCTCCGGCACAACCTTAGGAGTAGTAGGCGATCAGTCTTTCGGTAGTGCCGATACACTCACCATTAAACTCGACAGTAACGGTGAGACCGTTTGGGTTCGGCAGTGGGGATCGTCAAACTACGACCAAAGTTACGCCGTTCAAGCGGATGGGTTCGGAGGTGCATACATTGCTGGATATGGGCCATCGGGAACATACAGCACCAATACCTGGACGAGCAACGATGCTTTTCTCGGAAGATACGATGCTGACGGAAACATGCTGTGGCTTAGTTATCTGATGACAGAGGTAGATGACTGGGCGTCTAGCTTAGCCTTGGACGAATTTGGCAACATTTATGTATCGGGAGCAACTCGTGGAGCGCTCGCGGGCAACAACGCGGGTGGTATTGATTCCTTCCTTAGCAAGTTCAGCCCAGACGGGCAAAGGCAGTGGGGCATTCAATACGGTACCGAAGGAACCGACAGCGTGCTTGGTTTGGCTGTAGATGCCAATGGAGGCCTCTACAGTTCTGGGCTCACTGAAGGATCTCTTGCCGGTCCACATTTAGGCGGCGGCGGAGATGCTTACCTGCTCAAATTTGATGGCCAGAGGATACCTGAACCTGGAGCCGTTGTCCTGCTATTGAGTTCTGTAGCGCACTTTCACGCTTCTCGTTTCCATCGGCCGAAAAAGCCGATTCTTGAACAGGGGATTTCTAAGAACGTGTTGTTCAAAATCAGTTTTGGGAGTTTGCGAGTCATTTGGCCATGCGGCTAATTATGACCAGATAGGCGAATACTTCGCGGGTGGTGCCGACAATCGACTGGGCTACGGTTGCGGAAGTTGCACCGCAAACGCGACCGAATGTCGGTGCTACCCGCTACCCGCTGATGGGCCGAGTGCGAGTAGGAGGATTTCCCATGATAACCATCGGCCTAGTCGGCGGCGTGGCCAGCGGCAAGTCGGTTGTGGCTCACTTGCTCGTGGAACTGGGCGCGGGCCTGCTCGATGCCGATCGTGACGGCCATGAACTGCTCGAACACGATGAGGAAGTGCGTGAAATGCTCCGCCTACGCTGGGGCGATGGCGTTCTTGCGCCCGGGGGCCGTTCGATCATTGCCAAAATCGTGTTTGCCGAGGACGAAAAGGGGGCGGCCGAACGCAAGTTCCTGGAAAACCTGCTCCACCCACGAATTCGAGAGCGGCTTGCCGAACGGGGCGATGAACTTGCCGCCGCTGGCAAGGCGGCCGTTGTGCTGGATGCGCCCCTGCTGCTCGAAGCGGGCTGGCAACCGCTGTGCGACCTAGTGCTTTTTGTGGATGCGCCTCGCAGCCTGCGGCTCGAACGTGCCCGGCAAACCCGCGGCTGGGGCGAAGAGGAATTCGCCCGCCGCGAGGCCGCCCAATGGCCCGTCGAACGCAAACGGCAGGCGGCCAACGTCGTCATTTCCAATGCTGGCAGCGAAGCGGAGCTTCGGCAGGCCGTGGATGATTTCTGGCGTCGGACGATTGCGGGGTAGGGCGGAACCATGCGAAACCCCCGGATTTCCGCGAACTTCCGTCTTCCCAAAACTACCATTCGCATGACATAATGGAGCCGAGGGTCGAGAGACAAGAGTCAAGAGCCAGAAATTCCCAAAGCGGCCGCCCGCGCATACTGGCTCTTGACTCTTGTCTCTCTGCTCTCGACTGTTTGGCAGAGAGGCGTTTCCTTGCCCGGCCGTTCGCGCTGGGCGGTTGATGTTCCTTCTTGTTTGGCATTTCCCACCTTTTGGCGCCGTCTGCGCGCCGCCGCTCTTCTTCTCACCGGAGCGAATAACTCATGTCTGATTCCGCGAGCCGCGACACGCGGCAGGATCGTCCGCGCCCGCTTCACCGCCGGCTGAAACCGAATTCCGAAAACGGCAACGTGCAAATCGACCGCGAGCTACTCGCGGAACTCGAGCGCGAAGAGCCGCTTTCGTTGGCCGAGGAACTTGATAAGGCCGCCGAGCGTGTGCGCCGCATCGGGGCCGCCATCGCCAAGGACGATGCCCAAGACCGCAACATCCACATCGCCGAACTGCAACGCATGAGCATGCCCGAGCTGATGCGGACGGCCGAGGAAGAAAACGTCCCCGAGTTCAGCGGCCTCAAGAAGCAAGAGCTGATCTTCCGAATCCTCAAAGAACGGGTGAAGCTCAAGGGGATGATGTCTGGCGAGGGGACCCTCGAAATCCTTCCCGATGGCTTCGGCTTCCTCCGAAGTTCCGATTACCACTACCTTTCGTGCCCCGACGACATCTACGTTTCGCCGAGCCAAATTCGCCGTTTCGGCCTGCGCAACGGCAACACGGTCGCCGGCACGATTCGCCCACCCAAAGAGAATGAACGCTACTTCGCCTTGCTACGTGTGGAAGCCATCAACGGCGACGACCCAAACCTGCTCTCGAAGAAAATCTTCTTCGACGACCTAACGCCGGTCCACCCCGATGCGCGGATCGTGCTGGAAACGTCGCCCGAGGAAGTCGAGATGCGGGTAGTCGATATGATCGTGCCGATCGGCTTCGGCCAACGTGGGTTGATCGTCAGCCCACCGCGGGCCGGAAAAACCATCTTGCTCCAAAAAATGGCCAAGGCGGTTCTGACCAACTACCCCGAGGCCTACGTCATCATGCTGCTGATCGACGAGCGGCCGGAAGAAGTAACCGACATGGAGCGGCAGATCAAAGGCCCCCAATGCGAAGTCATCAGCTCGACATTCGACGAAACCTCGGCCCGCCATGTGCAGGTGAGCGAGATGGTCATCGAAAAGGCCAAGCGGATGGTCGAATACGGCAAGGATGTGGTCATCTTCCTCGATTCCATCACCCGGCTAGCCCGGGCCTGGAATGCCGAGTGCCCCAACTCGGGAAAAATCCTTTCCGGCGGCATCGACGCCAACGCCATGCAACGCCCCAAGCGGTTTTTCGGCTCGGCCCGCCGCGTCGAAGACGCCGGCTCGCTCACCATCGTGGCCACCGCCCTGATCGATACCGGCAGCAAGATGGACGAAGTCATCTTCGAGGAGTTCAAGGGCACCGGCAACCAAGAAATCATGCTCGACCGCCGGCTGGTCGATCGCCGCGTCTGGCCCACGATCGATATCGCCCGCAGCGGCACCCGACGCGAGGAAATGCTCATGGACCCCGAAGAGCACCGCCGCATCTGCCTGCTCCGCCGCGTGCTGAACGAAATGAACGGCCCCGACGCGATGGAACTCCTCGTCAACCGACTCCGAAAAACCAAATCGAACGCCGAATTTTTGATGAGCGTAAAAGAATAAATAGCCCGGCCGTCCCGGCCGGCGTTCAATCTTTCAAGTATCGATAAAGATAAAATGCGAGCGCCCCCCATGACTACCGCCGAACTACGCCAATCCGCAAAAGATGCCATCGATACACTGCCGCTAGCTCAGCTAAAAATGGCCACCGAGTTCCTGCGGTTCCTCGACGAACGCATGAGCGAGGAAGCCACTGAGGAACTCTTGCGCATTCCAGGTTTACTGGAAGATTTGAAAGAGGCCGAGCGCGATGTGGCGGAAGGAAGGACGGTCGATTGGCGAGAGGTGCGACGCGATGTATCGAGTTGATTTGTCCCTACAAGCGCAACACTTCTACCGAAGGGCGGACCGCCCCTTGGCCAAGAAACTCGCTCGCTGTTTTGAGCAATTGGAACGGACCCCGCGCGATCACGCTAACATCAAACCGCTCAAAGGCAACTTGGCGGGGCTTTATCGCTATCGGGTCGGCGACTATCGCGTGATTTACCGTGTTGAGGAACAAGCCGTCCGGGTGTTCGTTTTGAAGATCGCGCATCGTAGCGATGTGTACGAATGAATTGCAAGAACGCATGTGAACGAGATCAATATCCATGCCGACAATCAGCCACTTTTATGGCATTACAATTCGAATGTATTTCGACGACCATCCTCCGCCAGGGCCGATCAGTTTTTCAAGTTCGGGACAATGAGGACTCACTAACCCGAAGCGTCAGCGAGGGAAAATGTGCTTTTTCCCTCGCTGACGCTTCGGGCTGGTTTCCAATGCACTCGCCCAAATTGAAAAACTGATCGGCCCTGCATCCTCCACCTCACTTTCATGTCTATTACGGAAACGATGCCGCGAAGGTCAACATAGAGACCTTGGGAGTTATTGAATGAGAGCTTCGCCGAAGAACTTTATCACTGGTTGCGGAATGGGCCGCTGAGCATCGTGACGAGTTACATGAAAATTGGTACCGTGCCGAACAGCATTTGCCTTTAAACGACATTGCTCCATTGGAATAGCCGCCATGCCACGCATCGTGTCAATAAAAACTACTGACGATTTTAACCTGGTTGTGCAATTCATTGACGGAACACAAGGCTCGATTCCATTAAGAGACCGTTTGTTTGGTCCGGTCTTCGAGCCACTCCGCGATCCGGAACTGTTCCGCCAAGCCTATCTTGATGAATTCGGTGCCATTGCTTGGCCAAATGGCGCCGACCTGGCGCCGGATGCCATTTATGAGCGACTTTGTGAGTCTGCAAACGCATCAGCTAGCTCGTAACACGTAATCGTGAATCCACTTGGGTGGAATTGCCAAGAATACGTGATTTCCTGGATGGAATGACAATACCCAATAGGCAACAAGCCCGTAACGGAATGAAAGATGGCTCCTCAACCGAATCACGGAATATCTGTCATAGCGATGCCTACTGAATTACATCCCGCCGAGTTCTCTTCCACCGACCGCTTTGCGGTCGTTGTTGCCCGTTGGAACGAAGCCATTACTCGAAAGTTGTTGGATGGCGCGGTGGCCAGGCTTCAGGAATTGGGTGTGAAGGAGGACGCGATCGACGTGGCTTGGGTTCCCGGCTCGATGGAGTTGCCGCTCATTGCCAAACGATTGGCCGCCTCGCAGCGGTACGCTGCCGTCATTTGTCTCGGGGCCGTCATTCGTGGCGAAACGACCCACGATCAGCATATCAACCGCGCCGTTAGCCTGGCAATTACGCAGATTAGCCTCGATACGAACATCCCGGTGTTGTTCGGCGTACTCACATGTGAAACAATGGAACAGGCCCTCAACCGCGCTGGCGGCCGCGTCGGCAACAAAGGCATCGAATGTGCCGAAGCCGCCGTGCAGATGGTTAACCTACTGAAGAACATACCAGACCATTTAGCCCCCGGTCATTGACCGGGGGCTAAATAAACCCTCCCCATGTCCCGCCGTTCTCGTGCTCGTGAAGTCGCGCTACAAATCCTCTTCGAGGACGATGTGAATCCGCGCACCACGGTGGCCGAGACGAAGCAGTTTGTTTCCGCCCGGCTCAATTCGCCCGAGCTTGAGGAGTTCTGCCTGTCGCTCATTTTGGGTGTGCGGCGGAACCAGGCGGAGCTAGATACCCAGCTCTCGCAGATTGCCGACAACTGGAGCGTGGCCCGCATGGCCGCCACCGACCGCAACGTTCTTCGGCTTGGCGCCTTTGAAATCCTTTACACCGACACGCCCGACCGCGCCGCGATCAACGAGGCCGTCGAATTAGCCAAGCGGTTCGGCACGGCGCAATCCGCCCATTTCGTCAACGGTATCCTCGACAAGTTCATCCACCGCAAGGATGCCAACTAAGGGAGATTGCTTGGCAGCCTGTTGAGAAACAACCCAACGCAAAAAAGAAATAGCCGACCCGCATCGGGTCGGAAAATATTTTGGCAAACACGCGAGGTTATGGAGCCCTGTGCGTTGTTCCGGCCCAAAGGGCCTGGCTATTTTTCAGCCCAGTGGGGTGGGCTATCTTGCTGAAACGGCACGATTCTGAACGGCAAACGAAGTTGTGCAACCACGACCCATGCAGCCGCGTTCCCTCGCGGTTGCATGATGGTCGGGTATCATCCAGCAAGCTTGCTGGACGGGTCTTCATTTCAGTAACCTCGTTGGGAGAAAAGCAACTTACCGGCCTCTGCGGCGCAAAAGGCCAGATGTCAGCAGGATGCTGCCCAACGCGAGTAGTGTAGCGCTCGCGGGCTCGGGTACGGCAGGGGAGCTGCCGACGATGTGCAGCGGACCACTCGCGGGAATCCACTCGCCGCCATCCAAGCTCAGTTCCGTAAAGATATCGAAAAACGAATCGACGCGGAAAATGCCACCGCCCAAATCCGTGATACGACCTTTCCCGGTGGATGGCCTCGAGGGGCTTTCGCGCACGCGGATATTAGCTGGCAAGTCGCCGCCCTGCAACGAAAGCGAAAGCATCTCGGTATCGAACGGTTCGCCTGGCTGAGACCCTAGAATCCAAATCTCCATGTTAGCAAACGTTTGCACGGGGAGTGTCCCGACAGGGTGATGTACGGACAATTCGGTGAACACGTCAAAAAACGAATCGATCCGATGCGAACCAGCGGGTGGAACAGGCAATCGTTGCAACTCCGTGAAAATATCGAAGAAAGAATCAATTACAAACACACCATCAGGCGTGTTGAACTGGATGGCGTTCGTGGAGTGATAGTTTGGAGAAGGAAGGCGAGGATCGGTGGTGTCATATTCGGCCCAAGCCGGGGCCGCCAATGCGCAGGTGCCCAACAAGCACGCGCAAAGGAACTTACCAAGGCTGTTTGCAGTCTTCATTAGCAATACCTCCAAAAGAAATAGGAAAGAAAGTTCGCACCATGCGAGGGTCTCCCCTCATCAACAGCGCATTGAGTATAGTGCCGCCAAGATAAAAAAGCCATTCTTTTCCTATAGATTGAGGCTATTGGTGGATCGAGAGCCGATCGCTTCCCATAGCCGTCGGCGGAAGCCGACGTTTCGTGCCGCAACGCTTATTACAACGGCAATACCGCCCGCTTCCGTCTGCGGCTGCCAATCCGCATTTCTCACAATCAAAACCACGGAGCGGCTGGGTTGATTCTATATAGCCCGGCCCTCTGGGCCGGAGGACCGGGTGTAGGGAACCATGCCAGTTCGCCGAGCCGATACGGCTCGGCGAACTACATACGAGGCACGGAGAAATCTGCTTCTCTGTTTGCTCCGTGTCTCGGTGTGCTCCGTGGTGAGAAATCCGGGCCAATGATTACCGGGCGGAATTCCGGACACCTCTGCGGTAGCAGGCCCATATCGGAATCGCCCAGAAATCGTTACACTTTGATACTTCCCTCTCGCATCTCACCCTGTTCGATCCGGCATGATTCATGGGCTTGTTCGATAGACTCAAGCAAGGTCTGAGCAAGACCTGGAAGTCGCTCAATACCGACGTCCGCGACCTTTTCAAGAAGGAAGGCCGGCTCGTTGACGACACCTTTCTGGACGAACTTCGCGCTAAACTCTTCAAGACCGACATGGGTTACGACGCCGTCGAGCAGATCGTTGCCCAGGTCGCCACCGACTTCCGCGCCCGCGTCGTTACGATGCACGAGATGCTGCAAAGCATCAAGAAGAAACTGCTCGAACTGCTGGCTCAGCCCGAGGCACCGATCAAGTTTGCCGAGAGCGGCCCCACAGTCATCATGGTCTGCGGCGTTAACGGCAGCGGCAAGACGACTTCGATCGCCAAACTGGCCTGCATGCTTAAGGCTCAGGGAAAGAAGGTGTTGCTCGGCGCTGGTGATACGTTTCGCGCCGCGGCCGTCGAGCAGCTCACGATTTGGAGCGATCGACTCGATGTGCCAATCGTCACGGGCGCACCGAATGCGCACCCGGCCAGCGTGGCCTATCGCGCGGTCGAGGAGGCGATCAAAACCGGCACTGAAGTGTGCATCGTCGATACGGCCGGCCGCCTGCAAACCCAAAAGAACCTGATGGCCGAGCTGACCAAGATTCAAGATGCGATCCGCAAGCAGTTGCCGGCCGCGCCCCATGAGGTGATCCTAGTGCTCGATGCCACGACGGGACAGAACGGCATCAGCCAGGCCATCAAGTTTACCGAGGCCGTCAACTGTACCGGCATCGTGCTTGCCAAGCTCGATGGCACCGCCAAGGGCGGCGTCGTGGTTGCCATTCGGCAACAGGTGGGGCTGCCGGTGAAATATATCGGCGTTGGCGAAAAGGCCGACGACTTGGCCCCCTTCCTGCCCGATCAGTTCGTAGACGCGCTGTTCGATGAAGTTGAAGAGCAGTAAGACTACGGCCCATCGCACCCCTCTTCTCATCACTTCCGCACGGCTTCTTGCGGTACCGACTACCGAGGAGTCGACTTTCTTCCCTGATCGCTACAGCTTCCGCGTCGTACATCGGTGCAGCAGAAAAAATGCAGGCTGGCTCATGCTAGCAATTGCCGCCCACCGATAACACGGTTTAGCCGCAGTGCGCTTCCTGCAAGCTGCATTGTGTGTACCCCCGCGTTCGCTCCCGCCTTGCATCCCCCCCCGTATTACTTGCCACGAGTAACGATCCAACTGAACCGTTCGCCTTTGTGAACGGTGTGGGCAAGCCGGACCCGATCCGTGCCAGCATTTGTAAAGGAGTACCCAGCATGAAACGCTTGTTTATTCATTGCGCCGCCTTCGGCGCCGGTTTGATGTGGACCAGCTTCTCGCTGGCCTATCAGCCGCAAGTCGAGACCGCCGTGGCGCCGACGGCCGAGCCCACCATTCGCGGCACAATGGCCGGCTATTTCGAGGACGCCGAAAAGAAATCGGAGAAGACGCTCGCAGCGCCCTCGCCAGCGCCTGCGGAGGAACCTGCCGCGGAACCCGCCGCAGACTCCGGCTCCGCGGATACTTCCTGCGGCGACGAACCCGGTTGCGGCGACGAACCCTCTTGCGGTTGCGAAGATGGTTGCGGTTCCGGCTGCTGCTTCGGCGAACCGTGGACGCTTCAAAGCGAGCTGTCGCCCTGCTGCAACGAGGTCACCTACGGCGGCTGGTTGTCGATCGGCTATTATTCCAACAACGACCCCCTCTCTGTCCGAGATAACGACCTCCTTTCCTTCTGGGACCGTCCAAACGAATTCAATCTTGACCAGGAATGGTTCTACATTGAGAAAATTGCCGACGGTAGCGGCTGCGGCTGGGGCGTCGGGTATCGTCTTGATCTGATGTACGGCGTCGATGCCCAGAAGACCCAAGCCTTCGGCAACTCGGGAGCCGGCGGCGGCAACGGGCCTCAAGGGTACGACAACTCGTGGGATCACGGTGCCTATGGTTGGGCCTTGCCGCAATCGTACGTGGAATTTGCCAATGGCGATTTGAGCATCAAAGTTGGCCACTTCTACACGCTTGTTGGGTATGAAGTCGTCCCGAAGACCGGCAACTTCTTCTATAGCCACTCGTTCACTCAGTTCAATAGCGAACCGTTTACACACACGGGGGCTTTAGCCGCCTACAAGGTTAACGACAATCTGACGTTTCACCTTGGTTGGACACTAGGCTGGGATACCGGTTACGACCAATTCGGAAGTGGGAACGCTGTCCACAGCGGTTTCATTTATCAAGTTTCTGATGATGTAAAGTACAGCTACATGATGACGGCCGGCGACCTCGGCTGGCGAGGCGATGGTTACTCGCACAGCAACGTTGTCGATGTCACCCTCAATAGCAAGTGGCAGTACGTGTTCCAAAGCGACCTGCTCGACACGACCGCCAGCGAGAACTTCGGGGAAGCTCTCAGCTACGGCATTAACAACTACTTGTTCTACACCATCAACGATTGCTGGAAGTGGGGTACCCGCGCTGAATGGTGGAAGAGCGATCAAGCCACCGGGCAGACGACTTCCTTTTACGAAGTGGCTACCGGCCTGAACTACAAGGCGAGCGCGAATCTCCTGATCCGCCCGGAAGTGAAGTTCAACTGGACACCCTCGGAAGACGCCTACACAGCTGCCACGGGCGGTGACTTCAACGACACCTTGTTCGGCGTCGATGCCATCTACACGTTCTAACGCCCTACAAGGCTAAGAACGAAAACAATCGGATGCGATCGTCGCGTCCGAAGGATTCCTTAACGACAACCAAACCCCAACAAACCCGCAACCGGGGGTACCGCAAGGCACCCCCGGTTTTTTGGGTTTGCCAGGTACCCCCAAATACATTTACCTGTCCCGAGCCGGAATATGCCGCGGCTTGCGAATTGCAAGAGTCGCGGCATTCAGAAACACATCTTGCCGAAGTCTTCCTTCATCGGAGGAGG
>JADZFK010000247.1 GCA_020849945.1 Pirellulales bacterium
CGGCCTGCCCAGCCCCGGCCATACCACGCTGACACGCCTCGGCCCGCCAGGATCCAACTGGAATGTCGATAGCTTCTTCGACATTACCTACCGCATCGATTTCATCGGCGCACCAGGAAGCCTTTTGGCAGGCATGAGCGGCAGCACCACCGCAACGGCTCGCTTCGTCGTAGGCAACGGCCAAATTCCCGAACCAAGTTCCTGCTTGATGCTATTGAGTAGCATGGCGGGGATCGTATGTACGGCCACTCGCCGGGCACGTGGTCGGTAGAAACGGCCGATTGGAAAAGCGTTTCTTGCAGCAGTAGCTACCTCATCGCGGGGTTGCCAGACGTTGTTTGGCGACCCCGCGTTTTTTCGTCGAGTGCTTTGTCGTGCCGAGTGACATTCGAAGTGCCAGCCCTGCTTTCCCCGAGTGTGCGGAAAGGGCTTTGTGCATATTGAGCAACAACCGCAAGGCCGATCATTCATTCAAATTGGGCGAGTGTATTGGAAACCAGCACGAAGCGTCAAAGAGGGTAAAAGCACCCATTCCCTCGCTGACGCCTCGGGTTCGTGAGTCCTCGCTGTCCCGAACAGGTATAACGGATTGGCCGTGGCAACAACCGCCCCAATGGTGCTTTGTTGATACTGTACACTTAGGACTTCGTACTCGGCCCAAGAAATATTATTGACACGTCTACTTTGAGGTTCTATCGTAGGTTTCAGGTTCCACGATGCGCTATGCTTCCCGCCATATTCTGAGCTACTTTGTGCTGGCCCTGTACGCCAGCATTTCGCTGCTGGGCCAAGGGCTGCATTGGCTTTCAGGGCAGGAAGAGCACCATCATGGCCTGTTGGGCGGTATTGCTTGCTCGGCACATGAGCACGCCGGCCATCTTCATTTGCATACCCGTGCAGAGCCTTTCGGCCATGACGAAGAACACGACCATGAGGTGCCCGATGTCCCGTCGGTGACGGGCGGTGGTTGTCTTGCCGATCTACACGATTGCGATCTCTGCCAGTTTCTAGACCATTCGGTCAGCCAGCCGCCGCAACCGGCGATGCTGCTGGTCGCGCAGCATATCATTGCATCGTTGCCTTGGCAGTCGCAAGTTTCTTTCGCTTCGGCCAGTTTGGGCCTTCCTTCGCCGCGCGGCCCGCCCCAGCTTTCGGCGTAGTTTCGGCTAAGTGCTGCGCGCTATCCGTGCGCGCAGCGTTTTCCACATGCGCGTTCGGCAAAGCATTGCGCGCTGCCCGACGTGTGTCGCCGATACATTTCGAGGTGCTTTATGCCGCGCCGTTCGGCCTTTACATTGGTCGAGCTGCTGGTGGTAATTGCGATCGTTGGCGTGCTCATCGCGCTTTTGTTGCCTGCCGTGCAAGCAGCCCGTGCTGCGGCGCGGCGAACGCAATGCGCGAACAACATGCGCCAAATCGGTTTAGCGATCCACCAGTACGGGCTTGCCCACAAGGGGCGATTTCCACACGTTTGGCACGAGCAGGAGATCACATCATCGTGGATCTTCACGCTCGCGCCCTACCTGGAAAGCGTCGATGAAATTCGACTCTGCCCCGAAGACCGCAAGCGGCTGGAACGCGAGAGCAACCGGCGAACCAGTTATTCGCTCAACGGTTACCTTCGCCAGCCGACGCAAACCGAGCGGCTTGTGTACCCCGAAACGGTCCCCGACTTTGCCAGCCGGTTGGACGAACTTTCCGAAACCCACAACACGATCGTGCTCTTCGAGGCGAATGTTTCGACCGAAGGGCAGTTCGACCACGTTCATTCGTGGGAGTGGTTTTCAGAAACCTACCCAACCCCGGCAGAACGCTGGGAACGCATCCAGGCCGAGGTGGCCGTCGCCCGCCATGCGGGCACCGCCGCCAACTACCTGTATGCCGACGGCCATGTGGAAGCCATCGCAGCCGAGCAAATTCAATCCTGGGTGAACGAAAACCACAACTTCGCTCGCCCCACGCAGAACTAAGCACGTACGCGAGTTTCTCCGAAACTCGCAACGTCAGTTTCGGAGAAACTGACCTACGTGCAGGGGGAGCCCCCACTGTGTCCTCCGTGGTGAAAAAACGGTTCTGCAACCGACACATCATCCATCCTGTTCGTCGTTCCTTTTACATCCATTGATTCATCTACTTTCTTGGAGTTTACGTCTCATGAAATCGTTTTCTTCCTTACTCTCAGTTTCACTAGCGATCGCAATCGGCTCGGCCTGGACGGGCCAGGCCCTCGCACAGCACTTCGATATGTTCCTCGCCCGCCCCGCAACGGGCACCCAAACCGTCATCGGCGGTGCCGACGTGACCGGCCTTGCCTACGACGACTCGACTCGCGTCTTCGAAGTTGAAATGGGCGAACTGCTCGGCGAATTCATCGCACTCGAACCGGGCGTCAATCATCCCGATATCAACAACCCCAGCCTCGTGGCTTACCCCACTTCGGCAACCGCACTGCTGCCGACCGACGTGCTGCGCATCCACGAATATGCTTTCTCGCTGGGCGGCCCTGCCGATGACCTCTTCTTCTGGAATGGCATCGGCCCCGTTTCCTTCGCGCCTGCCTCGGCCAACTTCCGCATCGATGGCGGCGACCCACTCGGCAGCTCGCCCGGCGCCGGCGGCGCGTTCGATGACCACCCCTTCCTCGTCGTCGATAGCTCCGCAACGCCCGGCATCTACCTGGCCGCTGTTACCGGCACCGTCGATGGCTTCGATCCCTCCGACCCCGTGTACCTCGTCATGGGCACTGAAGGCCTGATCACGCCCGCCTTCCTCGGCATCTCACAGGCCGAGTTCGACATGCTTACCGAAGAAGACCTCGACGAAGCTCTTGAAGGTGTCATCGAGCTTGGTATTGAGTTTGTCGAAACCAACGTGCTCGTGCCCGAACCTTCGACCCTGGCACTTGTGGTCTTGTCGCTCTACCCTGTCGGCTTGGCCCGCTTCCGGCGATGCACCAGCCGCTGCCGTGCTGAAACAAATGAGACCGTTAAAGAATTCTGCTTGTAGTTATGAAGTACCCGCGATGGGTACCCGGGGTTGCCCCTTGGTACGACCGCAGTGAAACGCCCCGAGTACCCATCGCTTTCCTAACCAACCAATTCATCAACGTCCATCGCACTTCGCAACAACTCTCTTCCACGGGCGACACAATAGATCCAGATCATGTACTCCACTTTCTCAATGAACCCACTCTCTTGGCTTACAAGGCAAAGACAGGTCAACAACCGGCTAAACGCTCGGCATGGCAGGATCATGTTTCGCTGCTCTAGCAGTTACCTTCGGGCAGAAATCAGATGCCCAACGCCTCGAACCATGTTGTTCGTGCTGGCACTGCTAATCGTTTGCGTCGCTCCTTCATCGTCGCTGGCCGTGGATGATGTACTACTACAAACCATGAACGGAAAGATCGTCACCGGTATTGTAGATGACAACTCGTTCTTCGGCACGTTGGGCGATCGTGTTCACCGCTCACAATTCCTCTCGAACTTCCGCTCCGCAAATCCTGGTTTCGTGTCGCTGGCTACCGGCAGCGCCACGATGCCCCCCGGCGCCGGAGGGTTTCCCTCCAATCACAACGTGTACTTTGACCTCGTGCCGATGACGGTCGGGTCGGTCGTCTCCAACTTGTTTTTCTGGAATGGCGCCGACTCGAACGGCGGCGGGCTCGCCCTGGAAGATGTCCAGTTCGTCCTGCCGCAATCCGGTCTTACCTGGGACGTCATCGACAAGAACTTCGACTTGTTCGCTACAAACGCTTCCGACCAACTCATTCCTGGTGGGCTAATCGATACGACCTCGGCCGATATCGACCCGTTCGACGGCATCGATACCGGCGCGATCCACAAACACCTCATCCTGCAACTGAGCGACAACGACGGCAATGCCGGAACCTCGCCCCCGGCTGGTGCTTACATGATCGCCCTTCGCGCCCGCGCAACCGGGTTTGACAACTCTGACCCGTTTGTATTCGTGCTACGCACCTCGACCACGTCGAACACCGTCCGCGACCTCGCCGCCGACTGGGCCACCGCCCACCTCGATTCGCTCTTCAAACCACCCGGCGACTACAACCACGACGGCACCACCGACGCCGCCGACTACGTCGTCTGGCGAAAAACTCTCAACCAAACCGGCTACGACCTGGATGCCGATGGCAACACCGACAACCTCATCAATGCGGCCGACCACAACGTCTGGCGGGCAAATTATGGTAAAGCTTCTAGTGTGGCTGGCCTCGGTTTGGGCTCCCTGGTGAATTCAACAGGCTCTACTGTTCCCGAACCCCTTGCTTTGCTTTATGTGTTAATCGCTCTTGCATCGTTCGCGGTGATCCATCGCCACACCCCTGCCGAGGAAATTCCACGATGATCCCCTACCGCACTTACTCGCACTTCACTTCTCGCCGCTTCGCCTCCGGGCGCTCACACTTCCGGCTCGCCCTGCAACCGGCCTCATCCCTCCTTTCTGACTCTCGACTCTCGACTCTCGACCCTCGACCCCTACGCGGTTTCACGTTGGTCGAGCTCTTGGTCGTCATCGCCATCATCGGCACGCTCGTTGCGCTCCTGCTGCCTGCCATCCAAGCTGCCCGCGAAAGTGCTCGCTACGCACAGTGCAAGAACAATCTCAAACAAATCGGCCTGGCGACTCTCAATTTTGATAACACCCAGAAATCCTTCCCTCCTGCGCGGCTGCGTTCGCGGGGTTACGAATCCTATATCTGCGAAACGACTCAACCCTCGTGGCTGGTGCGTATCATGCCCTACCTCGAAGAATCGAATCTTGCGAGCCAATGGAGTTTGTACGAATCATTCGAAAGTCACCCGAGTGACGTCCGCGAGTTGATCCCCAGTGTTTATATTTGCCCGACGCGGCGAACGGCAGTCGAAGCCGTCATTCCTTCCTCCTCAATTACAAAGTCGGTGACATACCCATGTGGTTGCGGGGGAAGCGAAACGGTTCAGCTCACGGGCGGGGCGGTCGGCGATTACGCCGGCAACCACGGCGACTACACGGGCGGTGCTTTCGGCGACGACACCGACTACTACCTGGGCGGGAACGGCACCGGTGTACTCATCTCTAGCCGACCCTTGTGCAAGGGTGTTTCGCCCGCCGGTTGGCTTGATAAAATTCGCAACAAGGACCTGCTCGACGGCGCTAGCAAAACCTTCCTCGCCGGCGAGTTGCATGTGCCGCTCGGCCGACTGGCCCAAGCGCCCGAGAACGGCCCCATCTACAACGGCCAAGACCTGCCCGCATTTGCCCGCATCGGTGGCCCGGGGATTCCTCTTGCAAGATCGGCCGGCGATACGGCAATCCCCATTATCGGCTTCGGCAGTTGGCATGCAGGCACTTGCCCGTTTGTCTTTGCCGATGGCTCAGTCGGTACGCTCGACAATTTCACGGACCCCGAAGTGCTGCGCTCTTATTGCCACCGTGCCGATGGGAGCGATGCAACAAAGGTTACCATCCCAGAACCAGACATTCTCTAAACGATCAAAGGGCTCTTTCCGTGGCATGTTTTCGTATTTGCAAGCTCGCCTTGGGGCCGGCGCTCTTGCTCGGACTAGCGCTGCCGGGTTGTTCGAAACGAGTGGCCACCTATCCCACCACTGGCTCGGTTTGGTTTGAGGACGACCACCCCGTTGAGTCGGGCTTCGTGGAGTTTCGCTCGGGGCAAACAGGCTTGAGTGCTCGTGCCAAGCTGAACTCCGATGGCACCTTCAAGCTTGGCACGTTTACCGAGGGCGATGGTGCCCCAGCCGGCGAATATCAAGTGGTGATCGTGCAGTTCTTCGCCGCCACGCCTCGCAACCACAAGCACACCGATGCCGAACCTTCCGACGAAAAAGGCGTGCATGACAAAGAACAGGCCCACGACGATGGTCACGGTCACGAGGGCCATCACCATCGCGACCACGACGCCCGCGTCGCGTCCCTCTACGCCAGCTACTCGACAACACCTCTCCAAGCC
>JADZFK010000248.1 GCA_020849945.1 Pirellulales bacterium
TATTGCAACACCCCCACCCCGGGAAAACGCTTGAGTTTCCGGCAGAAACGCGCAACACCCGGCGCAAAAAGCACCGATTATTGCATCCAAAACCACGTTTCCGCCCCCGTTGCAATACGCGCAATATTCTCGACCCTCTCATGCCGTTGTGTTCGATGGCATGGTCGACGAAACCCGCGACTCGAGAAAAGCAAGCTCCCATCGACTCGCGTTCGTGCGATGTTGTGCCTTGCATGGTTCCCCAAGACGTGCAAGCATGCGATGTTTCTCAACTCGGCACTCGGTATCTGCCGATGGTGTATCCGTTCCTGCGCAAACTCTCCAAGTCCTGCTAGCAGTGCGGTCACTATGGGTTCACTCGCCTATCAAGTCGTCGGCATGCTAGACGGGTCGGCCGAAGGCCACGTGTATTCGCGGCTCGAGGAACCGATCGAGTCGCTCGGCTTTTTGCGGCGTTCCTTGTTGTTCGCCGAACTGTCGAGCCTGTCGTACCTTTCGCGATGCGAGGCGGGGTTTCTGGCCAATCGCGTTGGGTTCCCCGAAATTCGTTATTACGACAACGACGGCGCCCAAGCGTACATCTTTGCCAACGCAAACGATGCGGTCGTAACCTGCCGCGGCACACAACCTGGCGATTGGAACGACGTGCGCGCAGACCTCGACCTGAAGCGGGCGATGGCCGAGACAGCCGGATGGGTTCACCGGGGCTTCAAACGCGAGGTGGACGACCTTTGGCCGCGGCTCGAACAAGCCTTGGCAACCAATCGGCGAACGCTCTGGTTTGCGGGCCATTCGCTCGGCGGCGCAATGGCGGCCATCTGCGCGGGCCGATGCAAGCTCTCCTACATCCGATCGAACCCCCGAGCACTGTTCACCTTCGGCAGCCCGCGAATCGGCAGCCGACGATATGTCAATTTCGTCCAGTTCGAAGCTTACCGCTGGGTGAACAACAACGACATCGTCCCTCGCGTTCCGCCTGCATGGCTCGGGTATCGGCACAAAGGACAAGAAGTCTACCTGAATGCCTACGGCAAGATTCGCCGCCTGACCCCCTGGCAACGCATGAAGGATCGATGGCGCGGCTTCGTCCGCGGGCTGCGCGAGGGCTCGTTCGACCATTTCGCCGATCACGCCATCGGCCAATACGTGGCCCACATCCGGTCTGCCGTCGAAGAGCAGGAGGGCCTCGCACTTCGCCCAATCCGCGCTGCCCAAATACGACACGCCGCTTAGCGCCCCGTTCGCGCGGGGCCACTTCAAGTGCTGGCGATCATGACCAGTTTGGGCGCGTCCTCGGTCGGCCCCCCAGGAGCATCGGCTTGCTGATACTGCTCGTGAATTTTCTGGAAGTCGTCGAAGCAGCGAGTCATGCACTGGGCCACGACCGGATCAAAGTGGGTTCCTCCGCGTTCCAAGATGTAGTCTCGCGCTGGCTCGGCTTGCCAAGCAGGCTTGTGCGGACGATCGGAGGTTAACGCATTGTACACGTCGGCGGCCGCTACGATTCGCGCACTCAGCGGGATCGCGTCGCCCGTCACTCCCTCGGGGTACCCGGTTCCGTCCCATCGCTCGTGGTGCGACCTTGCGATTTCCACTGCCATGGGCAAGAAGGTACCCAAGTGCGCGCGGCTGGCCATTCGCTGCAAGATGCTGGCCCCCACCACCGTGTGCTGTTTCATGATGTCGTACTCCGGGGTCGTCAACCGCCCTGGGTTGAACCGTATCCGCTCTGGCACGCCGACTTTCCCAAAGTCGTGCAACGGGCTTGCCCGAAAAATATCGGCGAGGAACGTTGGGCCAATCTGCCGTGCAAACTTCGGCAACAACGACAACTCCCGGGCAAGCCGCAATGCATACTCTCGAATTCGATACAAGTGATCCCCAGTCTCCTTGTTGCGCGATTCGGCAAGACTCGTCAGCACCGTCGCCGCCGATTCTTGAATCTCTCGCTCTTCGCTCGCTGCCGTGTAGGCCTTTTGTTGTTCGCAAGCGGCGTCTTGCGACTCGTTCCCTTCGCCAGCAGAGCCACACGAGCGGGCAATCAGCCTCTTGAGCCGCAGGTGAAGTCGAGATCGCGTTAGCAACTCCGCCACCCGCAACGGCTTCGCCAGATAATCATCCGCCCCCGCTTCAAACGCCCATCGCAGGTCTTCTGCCTGCGTACTCGAGGAAATCAGGAAAACGGCGGGCGGATCGGTAACAAACAACTGCTTCAACCGGCGGCACGCTTCATGACCATCCATGCCATCCATCACGAGGTCCAGGAAGATGATCTCCGGCCGCCATTTCGCGGCGAGGTCGATCGCAACCTCGCCGCTCTCCACCTGTTGGATTTCGTACTCGCGCGCAAGCACTCCCTTGAGCAGTGTTCGCATGCCGGGATCGTTATCGACGATGAGTGCTCGCGCTAGCATGACGACATCCCAATTGAATTCGTTGAGGGTAAATGCTCACAGGTACTCGCGCACGATTCGAGGACGGCGAAGAGCGCGTCTTCCACGCGGCCTCGCGGTGCCTGTGCTCGCACTTGTTCTTCCAAGTGCGCCGCGAAATCGCCGAGCTTAGGAAAACCGTACAACCCCGCCGACCCTTTCAGTTGATGAGCCAGCCGCTGAAGCGCGGGCATGTCGTGCGAATCGAACGCATTCCTCAGGCTCGCAACTCGGCCTGGCATCTCCTTCAAGTACTCCATCACCAACTCTTGAAATTCCATATCCACCGGAATCATGGACGGGCCGACTGTTGGTTGGGTCGTTGTCGCCATATTGTTTTGTAGCCCTCGCTTCGTAACGCTCTCACGGTGTTCTCTCCTTATTGCTACGGTAGAGCGTCTTGGTTCGCACGTTGCGCACATCACGGCATATTGTGCACAGACTTCAGTCCGTGGCCGGAATGCGGACCTTAGTCCGTAGCGGCAGTCACCATCCGCGCTAACTGCGGAATGACTGATTTCAGCACGCGCGCCGCGGACGCCGAATAAGAATAGCCCAACGCTTCTATCCCTTGTGGTTTGTGTCGAAAGCCACGCTCCAACCGTGGATGACCACGGGCGATGGCGAGGGCTGCGGGGGCCGGACAAGCTGCCCGCCACTTCGCGGGAGGGCTCCGCATTGGAAAGGGCGAAGCATTCAAACTTGCGTGGCGGTAGGGTTACAGGCCTTCCGACTCGAATCCTTCACTGCCATATTGCGAGGGGTCTACGTCGGTTTCGGTCTCCCAATCCGTACCCGCCACCACATCGGTTCCTGCCTCCAAGTGCTCTAGGAGCACCACGTCGACCGCCGTGGCGCGGCACAGTGGAGAGGCGTCGCCGCTGTCGGCGAGGACATCGGCAATCGTGGTGTTGCGGAATTGTTCCTCGACGGCCGCTTTGATGGCGTCGAGGCGCCTGTGTAGCGAACAGAGGCCCCCCCGTGAGTACCGGAGTCCGAGCGGGCAATCCTGGATGCGCCGGAACGGGTCCACGGCATGGGCAACTTCCCAAATGGTGAGTTGCACCGGTTCCTTTGCGAGCACAAAGCCGCCGCGGATCCCGCGTTGGGAACTAACGATTCCCGCCTTAACAAGGCCCTGCATAAGCTTTGAGAGATAGGGGGCGGGAACTTGGGTAGCTTGCGAGATTTGTTGTGCCGTACACGGGACGCCTGTGTTTTGAGCGATGGTAACCACAGCGCGTAGCGCGTACTCAACGGTCTGTGAGATCATGGCGATCGGGGGGCCGATGAGATTACTGGCGAAAAAAGGATAATTGGACCTTGACGTCCTTTCTAGCCGACCATAGCATTATAGACAAGACATGATTTGCGGACAAGCTTGTCCTTAATTCAGTTTTTCAGCGTATTTTTGAGGTTTTGCAGACATGCGAACCAAACGGTTCACTCCAAGGGCTATTTTCTCCCTCCGCAAACCAAAATCGCCGACACCCCTCTGTATGGTGGTTTTACCGGGTCGAGTTGGTTTGGCGTCTTCCGTCGCGGCCGCCACACCGGTGAAGTTCGGGCTTCGTTTGGTTCGTGTCTGCGTGTGCGCCGTGCTTTGGGTCGCCACGGCGGCCTCCTCGCTGGGGCAGGACACGCCGGATTATTTCCGTCAGAACTGCATGAGCTGCCATACCATTGGTGGCGGCAGGCTTACGGGGCCTGATCTTAAGGACGTCACGAAACGCAAAGACCGCGAATGGCTGACGAAGTTCCTTTTGAATCCGCGTGGTGTGATCGATAGCGGTGACCCGTACGCGAAGAAGCTCTTTGAAGAGGCGCGGAACGTACCGATGCCCACGCCGCCGGGGATCACGGCGGATCGTGCAGCGAAGCTTTTGGACTTGATCGAAGCCGAGTCGAAGCTGGAGACATCGCAGTTCAAAGGGGCCCAGGTTTCGACGGAACCCTTTACGGATCAGGACCGAGCGAAGGGGCGGGCCATTTATTTGGGTACGCAACGGCTCGGCGCCGGTGGCACGGCCTGCATTTCTTGCCACAGCATGTGCGATGTTCCGGCCTTGGGAGGTGGGCTACTTGGCCCCGATTTGACGAATGTGTATGAGCGACTCAAGGGTCGCGCGCCGTTGAGTGCCTGGCTGGTGGCGCCGGGAACGGAGACGATGCAACCGATCTTCAAGAATCATCCTTTGTCGTCCGAGGAGATTAACTCCCTCGTTGCGTACTTTGAATCGACAACGGCCCAGCCACCTGCCGATTCGTCGGGTGGTCAAGTAACGTTCCTGCTTTCGGGGTTGGCAGGTGCCGTGTTTGGTGTATTTTTCTTAGATTCTCTCTGGCGGCGTCGCTTCTACTCCGTGCGGCGTACGTTGGTTGAAGCGAATACGGGTCGAGGTCGATCATGAGCGTACTGGATGCCATAGCGTGGATCCGCGATGAAGTGAACCCCAAGCAGCGAACGTGGGAAGAGTTCTATCGCAATCGCTGGCAACACGACAAGATCGTGCGGAGCACGCACGGCGTGAACTGCACGGGCGGTTGCACGTGGCAGATTCATGTGAAGGACGGGATCGTGACGTGGGAAATGCAGGGTCTGGATTACCCGATCCTGCAAAGCGGCATCCCGCCCTATGAACCACGTGGTTGCCAACGTGGTATTTCTTATAGTTGGTATCTCTACAGCCCGTTGCGGGTGAAGTATCCGTACATTCGCGGCGCGCTATTGGATTTGTGGCGAGAAGCCCGCGCGAATCACCAGGACCCGGTGGAGGCGTGGACGCGGTTGGTATCGAATCCCGAGGCGCGTCGCCGGTGGCAACGTGCGCGTGGCAAGGGTGGCCTGCGGCGTACCGACTGGGATACGGTGCTGGAGATTATTGCCGCTTCGTTGGTTCACACGATCAAGAACCACGGGCCAGACCGGATTGTAGGATTTTCGCCGATTCCGGCGATGTCGATGGTGAGTTACGCGGCTGGTTCGCGATTGTTGCAGCTGATCGGCGGTGTTTCGCTTTCGTTCTACGATTGGTATTGCGACTTGCCGACGGCATCGCCCGAAACCTGGGGCGAGCAGACCGACGTGGCGGAGAGTGCAGATTGGTATCATGCGAAGCTGCTGGCGGTGATGGGTTCGAACCTGAACATGACGCGGACGCCGGATTGCCACTTTGCGGCGGAGGCGCGGCACAACGGCACGAAGATGTGGGTTTTTGCGCCCGACTTCAGCCAGGTATCGAAGTATGCGGATGAGTGGATCGACATCAACGCCGGGCAGGATGGTGCTTGGTGGATGGCGGCGAACCACGTGTTGCTTACCGAGTTCCACCATCAGCGAACGGTGCCTTATTTCGACGAGTACACGCGGAGGTTTACGGACGCCCCGTTTTTGGTGGAGATTTCCAAGGGGAGCGACGGGGTCGAGCGGCCTGGGCAGTTGTTGCGGGCCGGTCGGCTGAAGCAATATGCCGAGGAGCAGCACGGCGAGTGGAAGTTCCTGATGTGGGACGAGAAGGCCGGCGCGCCGAAGATGCCGATGGGCAGTTCGGGGCATCGGTGGGGAGATGTGAAGGGGAAGTGGAATCTGTTGCTGAAGGACGGCAAGGATGGGTCGGAGATTCACCCGCAGCTAACGTTTTTGGCGAAGCACGACGGCGTTGCGCAAGTCGAGTTCGATGACTTCGGGCAGGGGAAGACGTACCGGCGCGGGGTGCCGACGCGAACCGTTACCACGGCCTCGGGCGAGCAGGTTCGCGTGGCGACCGTCTACGATATTTTGATGGCTCAGTACGGCGTGAGCCGTGGTCTTCCGGGCGATTACCCGAAGAGCTACGACGATGAGAACGCGCCCTACACACCGGCTTGGTCGGAGAAGTACACAGGCCGCGGGCGGGAAGACGTGATTCGTTTTGCCCGCGAATGGGGTCGCACGGCCGAACTGACCGAGGGGAAGTGTACGATCATCATCGGTGCCGGGATCAATCACTGGTATCATGCCAACTTGATGTACCGGGCGGGCATACATGCCCTGATGTTCTGCGGTTGCGTTGGCAAGAACGGCGGCGGCCTTGCGCACTATGTGGGTCAAGAGAAGCTCGCGCCGGCGGAGTCGTGGGCGTCGATCATGTCTGGCCGCGATTGGTACCCGGCCGCTCGATTGCAGAACGCGCCGAGTTGGCATTACGTTCATTCCGATCAGTGGCGATACGAAAAGGATTTCACGGATTATCACACGGTTCCGAAGCAGCGCGACCCCGATAACATGGCGCATGGCCACGCGATGGATTTGCAGGTTCGCGCCGTGCGCAACGGTTGGTTGCCGTTCTATCCGCAGTTTCCGGAGAACTCGATCAAGATCACGTCCGATGCGCGGCAGGCGGGCGCGAAGACGCACAGCGAGATCATCGATCGCCTGGTTGGGCGGTTGAAGAATCGGGAGCTGAAGTTTTCGGTGGAAGACCCGGATGCGGAGGCGAACTGGCCGCGGGTGTGGTTTATATGGCGTGGGAACGCGCTGATGTCGAGTGCGAAGGGCCACGAGTATTTCTTGCGGCACTACTTGGGAACGCACGACAACTGCGTGAACGAGGACATGGCGGCGAACTCGGTGAAAGAGATCGTGTGGCACGAGAACGCGCCCCAAGGAAAGATGGACCTCGTGGTCGATTTGAATTTTCGTATGGACACGTCGGCGCTGTACTCGGACATTGTGTTGCCGGCGGCCACGTGGTACGAGAAGGCGGACCTCAACTCGACCGACATGCACAGTTTCATCCACCCCCTTTCGAAGGCGGTGCCGCCGTGCTGGGAATCGAAGAGCGATTGGCAGATATTCCAGCTTGTGGCGCAGAAGTTTTCGGAGATGGCGGCGAAGCATTTTCCGGAACCGGTGGAGGACCTTGTGGCATCGCCGTTGGCCCACGACTCGGCGGCGGAAATTGCCCAACCCACCATGCGTCAGTGGATCGATGGTGGCGTGGAACCGATCCCTGGCAAGACGATGCCAGGTTTCCGGGTGGTTTCGCGGGACTACAAGAACATCTTCAATCAATTCATTTCGTATGGCCCCAACGTGCGCGAGAGCGGCCTGGGTGCGCACGGAACCAGTTACTCCATCACCGAGGAATACGACGAGTACTGCAAGACGCACCCGACGGTAACTTGGAACGGGAAGACATACCCTTCGCTGCGGCGGGATACCGAGGTTTGCAACACGATCCTTCATTTCGCTTCGGTTACGAATGGGGAGTTGGCCTATCGCTCGTACAAAAACATGGAGGAGAAGACGGGTTTGCCGCTCGTCCATCTGGCGGAAAAGAATCGCGGCGTTCGCGCCACCTACGAAGACTTGCAGTGCCAACCGCAACGATTCATCAACAGCCCGATGTGGTCGGGTCTCATCGAGGATGGTCGAACGTATTCCGCGTTCACCTACAACATAGATACGGACGTGCCTTGGCGAACGTTAACCGGTCGCCAGCACTTCTACCTGGATCACCCGGTATACATTCAGTTTGGCGAGCACGTGCCGACGTACAAGCCGAAGCCGCTGCCCACGCAGTACGCCGATCTTACCTTCAGTGGGGATGAGGTCGAGAGCGGATCGAAGGTGCTGACGCTCAACTACCTGACGCCCCACGGCAAGTGGCACATCCACTCGACTTATGGGGACAACCAACGGATGACGACGCTTTCGCGTGGGGTTGATCCTTTGTGGATCAGCGTGCAAGACGCCGAGCAATTGGGGGTAGACGACAACGATTGGGTCGAGGTGTTCAACGATAACGGCGTTGTGGTAACGCGGGCGGCGGTTAGCGCGCGAATTCCGCCGGGGATTTGCATTCAGTATCACTCGCCGGAGCGGACGTATAGTGTTCCGTTGTCGCCGCTTCGCAAGAATCGCCGCGCCGGGGGCCACAACAGCCTGACGCGAACCCGACTGAAGCCCAACTTCATGATCGGGGGTTACGGCCAGTTTACCTTCCATTTTAACTATTGGGGTCCGATCGGTTGTAATCGCGATACCCATATCCTCATTCGCAAGTGTCCGGTCGTTCGCTTCTAGAATTAGTTTCGTTTCCGTCGTCCAATTGTTTTCATTAACGGATTCGCTTCCAGCGACGATCAAGGAATCCCACCATGAACATTCGCTCTCAAGTCTCGATGGTGTTTCACCTCGATAAGTGCATCGGTTGCCACACTTGCAGCATTGCCTGTAAGAACGTGTGGACCGACCGCAAAGGCGCGGAGTACATGTGGTGGAACAATGTCGAGACGAAGCCGGGCACCGGTTATCCGACCAAATGGGAGGACCAGGACCAGTATCACGGCGGCTGGGAGAAGAAGGGTGATCGGCCCATCAACATTCGGTCAACCGGCAAGGCGCGGGTGGTGCCGAACATTTTTCATAATCCGTACATGCCCAGCATGGACGATTACTACGAACCCTGGACCTACGACTACCAGAACCTGTTCAACGCGAAGGAAGGCGCCGATCAACCGATCGCCAAGCCGATCTCGATGATAACGGGCGAGGATATCAAGGTTGAGGCGGGGCCGAACTGGGACGATGACCTTGGCGGTTCGCCCATTTACGCGGCGAACGACCCGAACCTCGAAGGCCTGACGGAAGAACAGCGTTTGCAGCTTAGCTCGGTCGAGCGGCTTGTGTTTTTCTACTTGCCGCGGATTTGCAATCATTGCCTCAATCCATGCTGTGTTGCGTCGTGTCCCTCGGGCGCGCTTTACAAGCGGGGGGAGGATGGCATTGTGCTCATCGACCAGAAGCGATGCCGCGCGTGGCGGAGCTGCGTGGCCGCCTGCCCGTACAAGAAGACCTACTTCAATTGGTTCACGGGGAAAAGCGAGAAGTGCATTCTGTGCTATCCGCGGCTGGAAACGGGCCAAGCACCCGCTTGCTTCCACTCTTGTGTGGGGCGTATTCGATACCTGGGCGTGCTGTTGTACGATGCCGATCGGATCGAGGAGGTCGCCAATCTTCCGGATGACCAGTTGGTCGAGGGTCAGCGCTCGCTGATACTGAACCCGTTCGATCCGGAGATCATCCGCAAGGCGCAATCGGCGGGCATTCCGGACGGGGTGATTGAATCGGCCCAGCGTTCGCCCGTTTACAAGTTTGTGATGGAGTGGAAGCTCGCGCTTCCTCCGCACATCGAGTATCGCACGCTGCCGATGCTGTTCTATGTGCCGCCGATGTCGCCGGTGATGGCCGACGTGAACGGCGACTTGGCGAATCACGCCATGGACGGGCTGTTCCACAGCATCGATGCGGCTCGGGTGCCGATGCAGTACCTGGCCAATCTGCTGGGGGCGGGCAACGAAGGTGCCGTTCGTTACGCCTTGGGCAAGCAACTCGCGGTGCGTTGGCACCGCCGCGCGGAGACGGTCGGCGATATCGATCGAGCCACCGCCGATCGCTACTTGCGCGAGGCGAATTGCACCATCGAAGAAGCGGATGAAATCTACCGCCTTACTTCCCTCTGCACGTTCGAGGATCGGTTCGTCATCCCGCCGATGTACCGCGAACAGGCCATCGAAATGATTCGGGAACCGCACGAGCAAAAGGCCGAAACCGGCTTCGGATTTGTCGGCGGACCACGGAGGGGACTGTGACGAACGAGCTTCCGATCCTCGAAGCCTTTTACGACGAGCCCAGGCCGAGTGAGATCGCGCGCGCGTTGGGAACCATCAGCCGGCTCCTTGCGTATCCCGATCAGCACTATCTGCAGTTGGTGGAACTGCTGTACGTGATCGTGCAATCGGAGTACCCGGAGGCGGTCGGCGGCATCGGCGAATTCGGCGGGTATGTCGAACGGTGTGCCGCGTTTCAACTGGAAGAGGATTACGCCAAGACGTTTGACGTTAATCCGGCTTGCGCGCTGGAAGTTGGCTGGCACTTGTTCGGCGAGGACTACACGCGAGGCCAGTTTCTTGTGCGAATGCGACAGGAGCTGGCGAAATACGAGATTCCCGAATCGGCCGAGTTGCCGGACCACCTGACGCATGTGCTTGCGCTGATCGCGGCGCTACCCGAGGAGGAAGCCCGGCGTTTTACGCATGCGTGTGTATTCCCGGCCCTACACAAAATGCGGGGCTCGCTGGATAAGAATGAGTCGCCGTTCCGGCATGTGGTTCATTGTTTGCTCATGGTGCTCGAGCGCCAATTCGGCGCGAGCGAACCTTGGGGGGAGAACGACGAACGATTGCTCCGCAATCACGACGCATTTCCGGGGCAGAACGGGCCTCGGCCACAAGGGCTTTCGGATCCGCTGCGGTCGTATCCGATGCCTGGAGCAGCGGTGGCGAGCGGTGGCGAGTTCGTGCCGCTCCAGATGCAATACAACCACGGGTCGAACACTTCCCAGGAGGCCCAGGGAACGTTCCCGAAGGAAACGACATGAATCAACATTTCTTTGACCAATTCCTGTTCATCGCGTTGCCGTACGTGTGCCTGTTTACGTTCTTTTTAATGACGATTTACAGGTACCGCGTGCAGTCGTTCTCCTACTCGAGTTTGTCGAGCCAGTTTCTGGAGAACAAGAATCACTTCTGGGCGGTCGTGCCGTTTCACTATGGCATTTTGACCGTCATCGTGGGCCATTTGATTGCATTTTCGATTCCGCGATCGCTACTGGCTTGGAATAGCGTGCCGTGGCGGCTTTACGTGCTCGAGGTGACCGCGTTGGCGTTCGGGATTCTTACGCTTATCGGCCTCGTTGGCGTGATCGTGCGCCGCGCGACCAGCACCAAGGTTCGGAAGGTGACCACGGTCGTCGACTGGGTGCTCTTTGGCATGCTGCTTGTGCAGGTCGTTACGGGCGTCAGCCAGGCACTGCTCTACCCTTGGGGGTCTGCCTGGTTTGCGACGAGCCTGACGCCTTACTTATGGTCGATCCTCAAGCTTTCGCCGGATATCAGCTATCTTGCGGCCATGCCGTGGTTGATCAAGTTGCACATTGTGCTCGCATTTTTGATTATCGGGTTCTTCCCGTTCACCCGGCTGGTGCATGTGTTGGTGGTTCCCAATCCGTATTTGTGGCGTAAGCCGCAAGTCGTGCGCTGGTATCGGCGTGGCGTTAAGAAGGGCTGATCACGCGAGCCATTCCGCTGGACGCATTCGAGAATATGACGAACGACTTTACTCCCGCCGAACAACGCACGGGCTGGTGGATACTGGCGATGAACACGCTGGCGTTCACCGTTTGCTTCGCCGCGTGGATGATGAACGGCGTGCTGGTGACGTACCTGGTCGATAACGGTATCTATACCTGGGGCCCGATGGAGATGGGCTGGCTGATCGGCATCCCGGTTTTGTCCGGTGCCCTCTTTCGCCTTCCGCTGGGGGTTCTTACCGATAAGTTGGGCGGACAGATCGTGTTCGCCGCCCTTATGTTCCTTGTCGCCATACCCATGTACTTGGTTAGTTATTGCAATACGTACTCCCAGTTTTTGCTTGCGAGCTTGGGGTTTGGTTTGTCGGGCGCGAGCTTCGCGGTTGGCGTCGCTTACACGTCGGTTTGGTTTCCGAAGCACCGGCAGGGCACGGCGCTTGGCATCTTTGGTGCCGGTAATGCCGGGGCGGCCCTCACGAGCCTTGGTGCGCCCCAGATTCTGGCATGGTTAACCTCGAACGGCGAACATCCGGAAGGTTGGCGTTCGCTCCCGAAAATCTATGCGGCTATGTTGGTGGCCATGAGCATCGTGTTCTTCCTCACCACGAAGAAGCGATTGGCTTCCGGAAGCGCCGCGAAGACGTTGCTCCAGCGGCTTCAGCCGCTGCGGCACTTGCGCGTGTGGCGGTTTGGCTTGTACTACTTCTTTGTCTTCGGCGGCTTCGTTGCACTCGCGCAGTGGCTTGTTCCGTATTACGTCAATGCCTATTCCACTTCGATTGCATTGGCGGGTGCTCTTGCCGCTTGCAACAGTCTTCCCTCTGGCGTGATCCGCGCGGCGGGCGGTTGGATGTCTGACCGGTGGGGTGCCCGCACCATGATGTATTGGGTGTTGGGGTTGTCTTTGATCTGCTGCTTATTGCTGATCGTGCCCCAGATGGATATTCGCGCCCCTGGCAGTGGGATCATGGCTTCCGCGGCCGGCACCGTGCTCGAAGCGAACGAAAGCAAGATCGTTGTCAAAGTTACCAAGACGGGAAAAGAGCAAACCTATCCGCTTCAGCCGAAGTCGGGCGAGCTTGTATCGCAAGAGGAACGCGTGAAGAACGTGCTGGTCCTCCCTCGTTCCACGACTTGGCAGGAACCGGTCGTGAAGGTTGGGCAAGAGGTCGGCAAGAAGGAGTTGCTGGCGCGGGGCGTTACGGAAATCTTTTTTCAGGCGAATATCTGGGTCTTCACGAGCCTTAGTTTGATTGTGGGGGCCGTGATGGGCGTTGGGTCGGCCGCCGTTTACAAACACATTCCCGACTACTTTCCGAACGATGTTGGCGTCGTCGGCGGCATTGTGGGGGTCATCGGCGGGTTGGGCGGCTTCGTCTATCCAGTTATTTTTGGTTACCTCCTGCGAGCAACCGGTCTTTGGACCTCGTGCTGGATGTTCTTCGTGGTCGTGGTCATTGTTTGCTTCTCCTGGATGCACCTCGTGATCCAACGCATGATGCACAAACAAGCGCCTGCCCTCTCCACACGCATCGAGTGAGCAGAGCCTGGCTCCGGCAATTTCGACGGGGCGGAAAGTACAGAAGGACCTGACAATTCAACCGTCCCAGCACCCACATTCAACCAAGATAAACTCTGACACCATCAAGCCGACCGGGCACCAAGGTTCCTATTGAGTGACCCCCGAGGCTCTTTGAACCCGCCATGCAACAACGAGTTCTAACTATCGTGCTGCTGATTGCCATTGGCCTGAGCGGCTCGCTGCTTGTGGCCGCGTTGAGCGTTTGGCGATTGCCGGACAATCAGCAAGGGTATGCGCCCGAGCAGCCGATTGCCTATTCGCATCGGCTGCACGCCGGGGATTTGCAGATCGACTGCAAGTTTTGCCATTCGGCGGCCGAGTCGGGTCGCTTTGCCGGTATTCCCGCCGCCGAAGTTTGCATGAAGTGCCATCGATACGTGACGGCTCCGTACGATCAAACCCTGCAAGAGCTCAAGCTTGCAGACAAGGAGGGCAGGTCTCCAAAAACAATCATCTCACCAGAACTGAAGAAGCTTTACGAGTCGTTGGCCCTGGATGAGCAACTGAAACCGATTCCTGGCGGCAAACCGAAGCCGATCGAATGGGTTCGCGTTCACAACCTGCCCGATTACGCTTGCTTCAATCATCAGGCCCACGTATCGGTGGGGGTGAAGTGTCAGCAGTGTCATGGGCCGGTCGAATCCATGGAGCGACTGGCACAGTTTTCAACGCTCTCGATGGGCTGGTGCGTGAATTGCCACCGCGACGCCGCCCGCAACGGGGTGAATGGCCGACCCGTCCAGGCCTCGACCGACTGCTCTGTATGCCACCATTAACACGATTCAGCGTGACGACCTTCCAACGATCCGCTCGTGAAGCCTTTTGTCACTCACAAGAAATAGAATACTCGGATACGGAATGCGATGACCAACTTTCAGGGAGACATGAACGGGCTCGAAGCGGCCGTGCGACCTAATTCCGTGCGCCCAAGCGAAGGCGCGGTACCGAATGAAGCGCTACCCGCTTTGAATCGCCGTCAATTTCTCGAAGCGGCCGGTTTCACCTTCACACTGGCGACGCTGGGGGGATGCGGGCGCGCGCCGGTCGGTCATGCCTTGCCGCCCGCCTCGCTTCCGGATGGCGCCATACCCGGAAATCTGCGTTACTACGCCTCGACTTGCACAGGCTGCTCGGCCGAATGCGGAATGTTGGTCGGAACTCGCGACGGAAGACCGCTCAAGATGGAGGGCCTGCCCGAGCATCCACTTTCTCGCGGCGGCCTGTGCGCCGTTGGCCAAGCCCAAACGATCGGCTTGTACGATAGCCTCCGCCTGAAAGGGCCGTTGCTTGGCGGCAAAGAATCCGATTGGCCGTCGGTCGACAAGGCCATTCTTCAGGCCCTGAAACAACTGCCTGAAGGGCGGGGCAGCGTCAGGCTCGTAACACCGAGTATCACCAGCCCAACGCTGCATGCCGTGATCGACAAGTTTCTGAAGTCCTACTCCGACGCCAAGCACGTCGTTTTCGATCCGGTCAGTTCGTCGGCCATTCTGGAAGCGCACGCGGCAACTCACGCCGCGCGCGTATTGCCGCACTACCGGTTGGACCGAGCGGATGTTGTCGTTTCCTTTGGTGCCGACTTCCTTGGCACGTGGATATCGCCGGTCGAGTTTACGGCGGCCTGGAGCTCGCGGCGAGCCCCGGAAGCCGACCGGCCGAAGATGTCGCACCATGTACAGTTTGAAAGTCGGTTGTCGCTTACCGGAAGCAACGCCGATCAGCGGTATGCCGTTCGGCCCGAGGAGTACGGCCCGCTCGTTGCGAGGCTGACCGAGCTTGTGGCCTCGCGGGCCGGCCAGCCCATTTCGGAAAGCCTGGCCCCTTCACCCGATGAGCGTCATGCCAACGTGCTGGAGAATCTCGCCGAAAGGCTTTGGAACGCCCGCGGCAAGTGCCTGGTCGTTAGCGATAGCCAGGATGTCGCCGTGCAACGGCTGATCAACTACGCGAACCACCTGCTGGGCAACTACGGCACGACGGTCGATCTTGCCCAACCGAGCCGCCAGCGACAGGGCCAAGATCGCGATGTCGAACAGCTGATCGGCGACCTGCGCGGCAATCGGATCGGTGCGTTGCTCGTGGCCGACCTCGACCTGCTGCACGACCTGGCTTGTTTTCCAGACCTGGCCGAAGCCATCGACCGCATCCCTCTTACGATCAGCTTCGCCCCGCGGGTCGATTCGTTCGCATCGCATGCCAAGTTCGTTTGCCCCGCGCACCACCCGCTCGAATCGTGGGGCGATTCGGAACCGATTGCGGGGCTTGTAAGCCTGGCGCAGCCAACCCTGATGCCTTTGGCGGATACCCGCTCGATGCTTGAAAGCTTGGCGACTTGGTCGGGCACCCCCACGAGCGCTCTCGACGCAATTCAGGCTCATTGGAAGGAATCCTTCTTTCCGCGACGCCGGATCGAAGCCGTCACCTCGTTCCATGAATTCTGGGATAACGCACTGCGCGATGGTTTTGTGGAACTCAAGACCGATGCCGGCCCGAATGCCGAGTTTGCAACAAGCGCGGTCAAACCCCTTGTGGTCGATGCCCCCAGCGAATCGTTCACGGTTGTTTTGCACCGTAACGTGGCCATGCCGAGTGTGCTTCATGCCCACAACCCCTGGTTGCAAGAGTTGCCGGACCCCGTGACCAAAGTCACGTGGGGCAACTGTGTGGCGGTCTCGCCAAACGATGCCGACCAACTCGGCATTCATGAGGGCGACATCGTGGTTGTTGCGAGCGAGGACGGCCAATCGAAAGTCGAACTTCCGGCCCTGGTTCAAGTTGGCCAGGCAGACGGGGTTCTCGCAATCGCACTCGGGTACGGCGGCAAGGGAACCGAGCGGTTCGCCAAGATCGGGCCGCAGTGGATCGGCGCGAAAGACTCCGTTTCGGAAGAGGGGTTGGTGGGGGCCAATGCCTCGGGGCTGCTGCGGTTTCAGCTCAACTCGCTCCGTTACCAACGCTCGGGGGTATCGGTTACCAAAACAGCCGGCCGTCGTCCGCTGGCGACCACGCAGCGGTATCATTCGCTCGAGATGCCGCGCGAGATTGCTCCTCGCGGCGCCGAGCACCGCGAGATCGTTCAGCACACCACACTGGCCGCGTTTGCCAAGAATCCCGAGGCCGGTGCCGTCGAACACCATGTGGCGCTCGAGCCGCAGTTGTGGCCCGAGGACCATCCCACGCCAGGACATGCCTGGGGCATGGTCATCGATTTGAACAAATGCACGGGATGCTCGGCCTGCGTCGTTGCCTGCCAGGCGGAAAACAACGTCCCCGTCGTCGGCTACGACGAAGTTCTCCGGCAACGCGAAATGCATTGGCTGCGAATCGATCGCTACTACTCGGGAGAGAACGACTCGCTTCAGGTCGCGCATCAACCCATGATGTGCCAGCACTGCGGCAACGCTCCCTGCGAAACCGTTTGTCCGGCACTCGCCACGGTGCATAGTAGCGAAGGTCTTAATGAGCAGGTGTACAACCGGTGCGTTGGCACACGGTATTGTGCAAACAACTGCCCTTATAAAGTGCGTCGTTTCAACTGGTTCGAGTACCCCCACCCCGACCTGCGGCAGAACCTGGTCCTCAATCCAGAGGTAACGGTCCGCTCGCGGGGCGTCATGGAAAAATGTTCGATGTGCGTGCAGCGAATTGAGGCCGGTAGAATTGAGGCCCGCGGCAAAGGGCTGCCGATTGCCGATGGTGCCATTCAAACGGCCTGCCAGCAATCGTGCCCCGCCCAGGCAATCGTCTTCGGCGATATGAACGACCCGAAGACTGCCATTCACGCCGCCATGAAGAATCCCCGCCGCTACCGCGTTCTGGAAGAACTCAATGTTCGGCCCGCGGTTTCCTATTTGAGAGTCGTCACCAATCGCGACGAGGAGACTCGCCGTGGCTAAAGCCCAATCAACTCACCCCGCCGCCGCCCACCCCTCTTCATGGGATGAGGAGATGTCGCAGTTGCGACCGGTCCTCATTACGGGCGATAAACGTCCTGCCGACGTTACCCGCGATATTTGCGCGCCGTTTGAACGCCGCCCGACGGCCTTGTGGTGGACCGCGTTTCTTATTGCGTTTACCACCTTGGTTACCGGCGCCCTGGCGGTAACCTACCAAATTGCGACCGGCATCGGCACCTGGGGCCTCAACCGCACCGTGGGCTGGGCGTTCGATATCACCAACTTCGTGTTCTGGGTCGGCATCGGCCACGCGGGCACCCTGATCTCCGCGGTACTGTTCCTTTTCCGGCAGAAGTGGCGGACATCGGTCAACCGCTCGGCCGAGGCAATGACGCTTTTCGCCGTGGTGTGCGCCGGGTTGTTTCCGGTCATCCACATGGGTCGGCCTTGGCTTGCTTTTTGGATGGCCCCTTACCCCAACACCCGTGGCCCGCTCTGGATCAATTTCAAATCGCCTCTGTTGTGGGACGTGTTCGCCATCTCGACCTACCTGCTGATCTCGGCCGTGTTTTGGTACGTGGGCCTCGTCCCCGA
>JADZFK010000249.1 GCA_020849945.1 Pirellulales bacterium
CATGTTCGGATCAAGTGAGGACTCACGAACCCGAAGCGTCAGCGAGGGGAAGTGTGCTTTTTCCCTCGCTGACGCTTCGGGTTGGTTTCCAATGCACTCGCCCAAATTGAAAAAGTGATTGGCCCTGTTTGAGTGTCCTGCCCCCTTGATCCTCCGTCGAGGTTGTTAAGCCGAAACCATTGGCAATAACCGAGCAGCTTGATATCTTTGTGCTTAGCTTTGGGAGTATTGTGTCGCTCTATCGTCGGACAAACGCAGGTGCTTTTCAGATGGCAAGTATTCATCTAGGAATCAATCTCGAATTCATCCGCTCGGCCGATAAGCCCTTCGAGTGGGGCGTGGAAAAGGCAGCTGAAATCGGTTTCGATTTCGTGGAGCCGATGGTTCACTGGGGCCGCGAGTTACTCAGCGAAGCCGGGTATTTCCACAGCGTTTCGATGCTCGACGATCCGTTGCGAGTTCGTCGCGCCTGCGAGCGGGCCGGTGTGCGGCTATCGGGGTTGTCGGCGCATTGCCCGTTGTGCAAGCCAGAGATCAGCGTCGAGTATCTCAAGCAGGCGATCCGATTCGCGGCCGAGTGTGGCGCCCCCGTGGTCAACACCGACGAAGGCCCCAAGCCGCGCTGGACGACCGAGCAAGAGGACTTCGTGCTCATGCGGTACGTGCTCGGCGAGGCGGCGGCGGTTGCCGAACCACGTGGCATCGTCATCGGCCTGGAGCCTCATCAGCAATACAGTAAATCGCTGGTGGGTCTCGACCGCATCCACGCTTTGGTCGATTCCCCCGCGATCGGCATCAACTTTGATACGGGCAACAGCTACCTGTGCGGCGAGGAACCGATTTCCTGGTTGAGGCACGTCAGCAGTCGCCTCGTACATTTGCACGCGAAGGATATTTCGATTCAGCAATCGGCCGAACGCGGCAAAGTTACCGGCACCCCGGTCGGTTGTGCCTGTGGCGATGGCATCATCGATTGGCAATCTGTGATCGAAGTGTGTCGCAGTTCGCCCCGAGATATTGTGCTGAGCGTGGAGTGCGGCACCGTCGAACAAGCCCAGCGAAGCTTCGAGCATCTCAGGTCCTTGCTTCCTCGCTAAGTGGCCTAATTCACCCTACCCTGGTAGGCTGAGGATGCACCGCAAAGGCCATCGATCTGCAGATTTCATTGCAGGATCGTCGAGCACGGCTATACTTGATGGGACGGCTGTGTATCGCCATTTCACATCACGTCAATGAGGCCAGGGGATGATATCCAAGCACGTACTACGTCTCGCGTTGCTGCACTCCGGGGTAATCGTGATGATGGCGGCTACCGCATCCATGGCCGGTGCGGACTACTTTCACGGGCTAAATGCTGGCGCGCCGGTATGGGGTGGTAACGTCTTACTTACGCCGCAAAAAGCCCAACAATTTGCGGCGACCGGCACGCAAACCATTCGCGTCAACTTCCGCCTCGATTCTGGCGCGACTAGCTGGAATTCAACCCAGCTGGCCATGTACGACCAGGTGATTACAAATGCCCACAACGCTGGGCTGGAAGTGTTAGGGCTATTCTCGAACGAAACGGTGGCCGGCGGCCAGGGAGCTTGGAATAACGACCCCAACAACGATGGGTTCAACACCTATGTGTCTGATTACGCCGATACGGCCGAACTGCTCGTGAATCGCTACGGCAGCAACATCAAACGTTGGGAACTGTGGAACGAACCAAATTCATGGACGAACCCAAATTACGCGAGCGATCCGCAAAACGCCGGCGGCACCTACATTTTGCCCCGCGTGTATGCGCGTATGCTTTCGGAAACCTACCGCGCTTTAGATTCGGCGAACCTCCTCGGCCCTCAGGGGGCAACACTCATGAGCGGCGGACTGCTGGCACACGATATCGGAGGCAGTTTTTCCACCGCCATGGATTACATGCAGCAGGTTTACAACCAAGGGGATATTTGGAACGCCATGCAGAACGACTTCGGGCGTCGCTATCCGTGGGACGAATTCGGCTATCACTTCTACATCAGCCAAGGTTCGCTGGTAACATCCGCCTCGATCGCGAACTACTTCAACGCCGTTCGCGCGGGGCAAGCAAGCAACAACGACCCCGCCGATGTCGCAGTTACCGAGTTTGGTTGGCAAACCGTCGGTTCCAACACCCAGCAACTGCAGCGAGACAATATGGCCACGAGCTACGACTACTTGGAGTCCCAACCGTATGTGACGAGCACGTACTGGTACCAATGGATCGATGAACCTGGCGGCAACTGGGGAATTGTCGATGGCGCGGGGCAACCGAAGCTGTCGTATCAAGAGTTTGCCGCTCGAAACAGTTCGCCCCCCGGTTCCAACGTCGTCTTCACCACGCAGCACGCAGCCACCGACGCTGGCCTCGGTTACGCTTACAGCAACAGCGATCTCATACAAGGCAAGATACCCACCGTGCTTCCAGGCGATCTAGGCTGGCATCCGGCCAATCCAGCCGCAACGAACCCAAACGACCCGAATGGGCTTCCCGCATTTACAGATGGGGTAGGAGATATTGGTTCGGGTGTCACGGGGCTGCTGAATGATTATCCTACGGCCGGGGCACCCGCGAAACTTATTCGTTACGATCTTGGTGCACCGCACGATATTGATGAAATCCGGATTTTCACGGGCAACCTAGGCAACGACGGCCGCATTTATTCCACAACGGCCGTTTGGACTTCCACCGATGGTGTCGTGTTTGACTTCCTTGGCTATTTTCAGTCCGACATCTCGGGTTCGACAAACAACGCTGGTACGCCAGGCGGGCCTCAAGGCGCGACCTTGGTGCGAATCGTTCGTGAAGACGGCTCTCCGCTTGCCGAAGATGCCACGCATATCCGCTTCCATCTTTTTGCTGTTTCCGACCTGGGTGGGATCATGATGGATCCGTTTGACGGAGTGAACCCGTTCACCGGGAACAATGATGGTTTTGTCGCCCCGTATGTTTCCCCGCTGGTTCGGGAGATTGATGTGTTCGGCACACTCGCCCTTCTGCCCGGCGACTTTAACGGCGATGGCTCTGTGGACGCCGCGGATTATGTGGTGTGGCGCAAGAACGATGGCACATCGGCGGCATACGCCGAGTGGCGGGCCAATTTTGGCAGCTCGACGGTCGTCGGCTCGGCCGTGAATACGTCGGCGGCCGTGCCGGAAACCAGCTCAATCTTCCTGCTCCTAATCGCTGCGGGAGCTTCTATGACTCGAACGAATGCACGCATGTCGCGGCGCTCTTAATCGATGCACGGCGAATGCCCCCGTTACGCTCGTTTATCGCCGAGCCAACGGCGAAGCGAATTCTCGGTTCTATCGCAGTTGGCTCCGCGTAAACGAATTGCAAGAATTCATTCACCGCGATTGCACTGATGACTCTGCATAACGAGCCGGTTGCCGACGGTTCTGGGAAAAAGCTCTTACTGCAAGCGTCCGCGGCTTCGTGGTCATTCCGGTGAGAAATAGCGACTTGCAGCAGTCGAAAGAGGCGATACGAAAAGGGCGGCAAGCCATGGCTCACCGCCCTTGAGTTATGAGTAATCCTCAGCGTTCCCTCGCATCGCAAAGACGAATGTGGGGTCAACCAGCACGGCGACGCCGCGCCACCAGGGCGAGCGCCAGACCGCAACTGCCAAGGAGGCCGATCGTTGCTGGTTCCGGCACGGGAACAACGTCGATCTCGAACACCAGCGGCGATTCGAAGGCCGCGGCAAACCCATCGTCGACACTTGTGAAAGGATTCACACCATCAAAAGGATCATCCATGCGCCCCGCGGTGTTGCTGACAGAATACAGCCGAACCTGCACATTGGTGACACTGCTAGCCAAGACGCTCGAGGCGTTGTCGTACACGGTCACCAAGGTCGATCCCCACAGACCTGGGTTTGCAGTCCCCGACAGGTCGGATTGAAAATAACCGAGGAAATTATAGGAGCTGCTGTTGTTTGATGAGGTGTGTAAGGTAAACGTTGAGAACACGCGACCATCTTTGCCATTGTTGCCCGTAAGAACTTGGATAGAACTGATATCCGTGGGGCCAGAAAGATCGTACTGCACAGACTTAGCAGGATTCCCCGCACCGGGAAAATCGTTGAGCAAACCGGTGAGCCCGGTTCCACGAATGCCCGCATCGTCTGTAAACGCAGGCAGTTTATCCAAAGGATCTCCGTTAGCGGGGTGCCATCCATTCGTGGGGGCAAGCTCGGTGCCGATCAGGCCCGAAATGGCGTCGCCCACGGCGATTTGTGCGTTCAGGCTGGTGGCCGCAGGGCCGTGTTGGGTCGTCGAGGTCACTGCAGCCGATGCCGAACTGGCAAGCGCCCCGATCAATGTCAAAGCAAGCATCACTCTCATTGCACTAGCCTCATGGTAAGGGGGACAAGATCAATCAATGTGAACGTCCTAAACGAATGCTCTCCTCAATCGCGAACATGCGACATAGAGAATTACAGCAAGCATCGCGACCCCGGTTGGTTCGGGTACGCCTACCGCTCCGCCGGAAATGCTACCCACGACTAGCGTGCTTCCGAAGTTCGCTCTCCAGTCGTCGTATCCTTGCTGACCGTTAATGCCATTCTTTCGCCAAATAATATAGTCTGCTGCATCGACCGTGCCATCGCCGTTGTAATCGCCGGTAAGCCCAGCGCTAGGCGCGAACACATCGATTTCCAACACCATTGGGGAAACGAAGGCTGCTGATAAGGTATCATCAAACCCTGTAAACGGGTTTACGCCGTTGAACGGGTCACGCATTTGGCCGCCCGTGTTGTCAACCGAATAAAAGTTGAAGATCAGGTTTGTCACGCCACTCGCCAGGGTTGGACTGCTGTTGTCAAAAACCCTGACCAGAGTCGACTTCTGAGGAGGCGAAAGCGGAGGCTGAGGATTCACTTCGCTGTTGATCGTACCGGAGGGATCGGATTGAAAATACCCGATCGGCTGGTAGGTGAAGCCATTGTTGGTTGAATACTCGATGTACGTTGTCGAGAAGATGCGACCATCGGCATTGTTGCGGTTGCCGGTGAGGATATTGATCTGGCCGATATCGACCGGAGCACTAAACGGATACTCCACGATTTTCGCCGGCCGCCCCGAGGCGGATTCAACTGGGAAGTTATCGTTCAAAAGGCCCGTAAAGTTTGTCGATCGCATGCCTTGGCCATCGGTAAAGGCGGGATGGAGGTCCAAGGGATTCGTATTGACGGGATGCCACGAATTAACGCCAATGGAAGGGTTGCCGAAAGTATCCATCGGATTCTCATACACATCGACATCCAGTGTGCCTCGACCGTGAATCAAGTCGGTGCTGGAAATCAAAGAGTCGAAGGCCTCGACGGTGGCACCATGCTGCGTGGTCGAGGTAACGGCTGCCAAAGATGCCGTTGCCAACCATGCTGCAAGAGCACACACGGAAAGAGCATGAAAACCGAGCGTCTTATTCGGTAAAAATCCGCATCGTATCCCGATCATCAGTACTCTCCCCGCTAACAAGAGATTCCCCCCTCCCGATCCCGCGACCCATTCCCCCCCAGATTGACATAATGGGCGAGTTGCGCTCAGCATACCATCTTCGTGAAGCGTGTCAACAAAAATAGCAGCGAAAGAGTGGCTGTATAAGGCTTTGATTCGTAAGTTGCTTGCTGAGGACGAAAGGAGGTCCCGAATGACCTTCTTGCACGATAGTTGCTTGCGCAACTGCGAGAAGTAGTTGATCGCATGGAAAAAGTAAAGCGACGCACTACTAGATGGAACCGGTCGGCGACATACTGCCCAATTCTGCGCCAGCGCGTAGAATTACGAGTCTAGAATCCGCGCGACGATGAACCAAGCACCGTGCCTGCTAATGTATGGATCGGGCATCGTTGCGATTAAGCTTCCGAACTTCCAAGGGACCGTACTACCATGCGATGCGTACTGCAGCAAACAGCACACGGCAATGTGAGGGCCGCGAGCCGAGCGGCACGTGCATATTTCGGATTGCGGATTTCGGATTTCGGATTGCCGAACACAGAGATGCAAACTCAAGAGTATTTGGCAGACAATTCAGATTTCATGCCGACTTCAATCCGCAACCCGAAATCCGAAATCCGAAATCTGCCTTCCGGCCCTCGACCCTCGACCCTCGACTCTCGACTCCTACATGGCTTCACCCTGGTGGAACTGTTGGTCGTGATTGCGATTATCGGCATCTTGGTAGCGCTACTGTTGCCAGCGATCCAGGCCGCTCGCGAGTCGGCGAGGCGCTCGCAATGCCAGAACAACCTGAAGCAAATTGCATTGGCTATCGTGCAGCATGAAAACGTACACAAAGTTCTTCCGACGGCCGGCTGGTGGGGATCGTGGGTAGGCGATCCGGATCGAGGTTTCAATCATCGCCAGCCGGGGGGCTGGATTTACAATATCCTTCCCTACATCGAGCAAAATGATATTTATGATTTGGGCAAAGGGCTGACCGTCAACCAAAAATGGCCCGTATTTCAGCAGCGAGATGCAATCACGGTGAGCGATTTTAATTGCCCTTCGCGTCGTGCCGCCCTTGCTTACCCAAATGGCAGCGGTCACACTCCCGTCAATAGTCGTAAGGCGCAGACCCAAGCCCGCGCCGACTACGCCGCCAATGCGGGTGACATCCAACTTCTTGAAGACGTTTGCGAGCCCATTTACCCTAGGACGTTTAACGAATCCGATGTCACGCCTCGCGCGGGCTGGCCTCCAACGAAAGAATCGACCAAGCTCTTAGACGGAACGGTCGCTTTGAATGGAACTTTCTTCTGCGGTGTGAACGTGAAGCTTTCGGCCGTGACGGACGGCGTTAGTAAAACGTACATCGTCGGCGAACGGTATATTAACCCTGATCAATATGAGACGGGCCTGGACCACAGCGACGATTGGTCGATGTGGAGCGGATATCAAGACGACATTTGCCGCTCGACGTATTACGACCCCATCTCTGGCGAGAGCCGCGTACCGTTGCAAGACACGCCGGGCACAGAAGCATTGCAGTACTTCGGTAGCGCGCACCCAGGAGGCTGCCACATGGCGTACGGCGATGGCTCGGTGCATTTGGTCGGTTACGATATCGATGCCGACATCCACCGGCGTAACGGCAATCGGTTTGACGGCGACCAACCGAAAAAATGACGCAGCGCTCGAACTCCGTAGCACTATCGCGATGAAAGATCGATGCTGAACGACGCGCCGGCCGTGTCCAACGCAATTTCATCGCCAAGCGGCAAGCCATCGCGTGAGACTAGCGGGAGCTTCCGGCTGGGGTGCGAAAGGGATATTTTGTATGTCCCGGGGTAAATACCACTGATCTTAATGCCCCGCTGTTTAATCGCTTCCGGCAAGTCATCGGTAGATACCGTTAGGCTCGCGTTGCCGAAGGTGTTGGTCTTGCCCGTGGCGGGCCGAATTCCTTCGCCCAGGTAAGGCTCTGGCGCTAGCGAGACCTCGACATTTGGCAGAGGGCGGCCATCGAGCCTCACACTCACGCTGACGGAACGGAAACCCAGTTTGTCCGCCTTCCATTTCTCTAGTCGCTGGGCGATTTCTTCTGCCGACACAAACTTATCGGAATTCAAGTCGTAGAGTTGCCTCCACTTCAGAATCCCAGGAACTTCGCGTAATTCTACTTCGGAAAGTTGCTGGTCACCGTCCTTGTCGTAGGTGCTAATGGCTTGGTCGGCGGCGTCCGACGGATCGATAGCCGCAACATTCACGCGGCTGGGACGTCCGGAACAGCCCGTCAGGAAGACGACACCAACCAGAGCCAAGCTGCTCGCCGCGCGCCGAGTGACTCGCGATTCCCGAGTAACCCCCATCCCGCCGAACGCAGCAGAGAGCAGGAGTGCGAGGAACATTGGCTCTGGCACGAGTGTGGATGCCGCTCCGGTACCCTGCTGAGCGAAGCTTTTTCGCCATAACACGTAGTCGGCCGCATCGACTTTTCCGTTGCGATTGCCATCGGCGTAGATCCAGTCGGTTCGTCCGAAGTTGTTCCTCCATGCCGTGTAATCGCCCGCGCCGACCGCGCCGTCGCCATCGTAATCGGCAGCAGGACGTGTCCCCACCAGACCGGCCGATAGGGTGTTGCTATTCATCATAGCGGTCCACAGGTCGCCCGCGTGCCCTTCAGGGTTTCCTTGCGATCGCCACCATTCGAGCGAGTATTGATTCCAATCGCTGCCGTAGTCTTTTTCGTAAATGAACCAGGCCAGGGAGCGAATATTGTGATTGCCAGGCCGGCGATTCCACGCATCGACATCGAGGAGCGACAGCCGCAAGAAATCGGCCGACACTTGCTCGTTCGCAGCCAGATTGCCACTGGTCGAGGTCGCCCGATTCCACTCGGTGATATAAACGGGTGCTTCGTCGAGCGACCGGCCATCGATTACGGCCAATTGCGATACGAAGGTGTTATGAAACTCTGTTACCGCTTGCGTTGCGCCCGTATACGGATTGCCGTACGAGTGGATTGCGAAGCCATCGATCGCTCCTCCAGGAAGTGCGAGCGTGGCATCGATCGCCTCGGTTAGCCATTGGTTGCCATCCTTCCAGCGGACGCCTGGGATCACACCGCCCGGGCTGACGGGCGCGAACAGCACCTCGTCATTGGGCCGTTGGGTCTTGATCACCTGCCTTACCGTATTATAAATCTGCGCATACCCGGCCGGCGTGATTTGATTGGAAGCCCAGCCGTTGCCTTCTCCAACAAGGTTGGGTTCGTTGCCGATAATCCAGCGTCGGGAGTAAGACCCGAGCGGACCGATGACCTCGTTGACGATCTTGTTGGCCCAGGCCGATGCAGAAGAGCTTGCAGGCGCGGGCACCGTTTGTCCCCAGTTATAATCGACGCGTGTTACGATCGCTGCGTTGTGCGTGGTGGTCACCTGCTGATAGAGCGGCTCAAACCACCACCCGTGCCACCACAGATCGGATTCGGTTACGACCGTCTCGACCGACCAACCTCCGGTGGGCCCGCTACCGACTGTGGGTCGCGCGTAATCCCACCAGTGGACGCCATAAAGCTTTTCGCCGGCGGCCTGTGTATCGCTGATCACACCAGCAAGAAACAGGATGAAACTGCCCAGGATAGCTCGGTTCATGCCACCATAATAGTACAAGCACGAATGCCTGGCGAGTATGCGGTAGGGCTAACCAGAGCGAATCCGTTATCCATGTTCGGGACAGCGAGGACTCACAAACCCGAAGCGTCAGCGAGGGAAGGTGTGCTTTTTCCCTCGCTGACGCTTCGGGTGGTTTCCAATACACTCGCCCAATTTGAATAAATGCTCGGGCCTGTAACCAGGGCCGATTCGATGGCAGGCAGTTGAAAACGTTGATGGTCTGCGTCATGGCATGGTTGCTATCTCAACTCAGCGTCGCAAGTCGCTGATTTGCGCACGGCAACGAACGGACGACGCCACGCCCGGTGCCCATCGGACCTTGGCGAGGTTCGTGGACGCGGTTTGTATCGATTAGGTCAACCTGGCGGAGTTACACGAATCGGCCGCATGTGCCGAGCGATCGGGCCTTATTGGATTTGCCGATTAAGGCCGCCGATAGTCGAGTTACCGAATAACTCGGTATGCTCGATTGCCTATCCTGTATCGATCGTAGGGTGCTTTTAGGCAGGATTACACCATGCAACATAGGCCGAATAGCCGCGTGGGTGAGCGTGTTTCCGGGTGTCAGTCGGAAGAAGTTTCGGTAACACGGCGAGCTTTGTTCCGTCTGCTGGCGCCCTTGGCTTTGCTAGCAGTCGTGGCCGGGTGCTGCCAAGTGCCTGGCGGCCGCTGCCGCGATTGGTGGTGTAACGGGTTCAAGGTCGGACCGAATTACTCGCGACCGCAGTCACCGGTGGCCTCCGAGTGGATCGACTATGCGAATCCGCGCGTGAAGAGCGAGGAGCAACAGCTTAGCGCGTGGTGGACGGTGTTCAATGACCCGACTCTCAATCAGCTCATCGAGACCGCTTATCAACAAAACCTCACCTTGCGAGAGGCCGGTGCGCGAATCTTGGAGGCTCGGGCGCAGCTTGGAATTGCACAGGGCAATTTGTTTCCGCAATCTCAATCGGCGTTTGGCGACTATTCGCGGGTGAAGCTCAGTACGAACACGGCCAATCCACCGGCCTCGGCTTGGTTTTCGAATTGGGATGCCGGCCTGACCGCTTCGTGGGAACTCGACTTCTGGGGGCGCTATCGGCGTGCCATCGAGGCCGCGGATGCGGGGTTAGATGCCTCGGTCGAAGATTACGACGACGTGCTCGTCGTGTTGCTTTCCGACGTGGCTGCCAGCTATGTTCAGTACCGCACGTTCGAGCAACGGCTTGTTTATGCACGGGCGAATGTCGAGATTCAGCGGCTATCGTACCAGTTGGCAGACGACAAATTCAAAGCGGGGGCGACCACCGAGCGCGATGTGCAGCAGGCCAAGCAAGTGCTGGAGCAGACCGAGGCGTTGATCCCCACGCTGGAGATCGGGAAGCGACAAGCGGCCAATCGACTGTGTGTGCTGTTGGGGATGCCACCCACCAACCTGGAAGCCATCCTCGGCACGGGTACTGGGGTACCGGTTGCACCGCTCGATGTGGCGGTTGGCGTGCCGGCCGATCTCATCCGCCGCCGGCCCGATGTTCGCCGCGCCGAGCGGCAAGTCGCGGCGCAAAGTGCTCGCATCGGTTTGGCGGTCAGCGATCTGTATCCCCACATCAGCATTTTGGGAACGATTGGCGTCGAGGCCGCTCAATTCGGCAATCTATTCAAAACGCCAGGCAGCATGATTGGCGAAATCGGGCCCGGCGTGCGTTGGGACATCTTGAACTATGGCCGACTGGTCAACAATGTCCGAGTGCAGGATGCACGTTTTCAACAACTGGCCTATGCGTATCAGAACCAGGTGCTCGATGCGGGACGCGAAGTCGAAGATGCCATCGTCCTTTTTCTGCGGTCGCAGGAACAATCGCAACATTTGGACGCAAGCGTGGAAGCGGCGGCGAGAACCGTTAAGATCACGACCGAACAGTACAACGAAGGGTTTGTGGATTTCACACCCGTCTATCTTTTTCAGAGCATACTTACCCAGCAGCAGGATCAATCGGCCCTTGCCCAGGGAGACATTGCGTTGGGGCTGATTGCCGTGTATCGGGCACTCGGGGGCGGCTGGGAAATCCGGTTGAACGACACGGTTCTCGAAGCCAACGCGGCGACCATGCCCCAGCCCTTCCAAGAGCTACCGCCGCCTGAAGCCGCTCCGAATGACATCCGGTTCCAGTCGTTTCTTTTCGAGTCGGCCACGAGCGAGATGCCCCGTGATGAATTGCGGAAACGATCCGACGGGGCCTTGCCTGAAACGACCTCGATGATTGGACATGGCCCGGGCGAGCGAGGTTCGACGTGAGAAAGAGTTTTTTTAGGGCGTTGCTCGCGGCAATGTGGTTCGTCGGACTTCTTCCGCTGGCCCCGGCAGAAGAACCGAAGGGCGAATGGTCGGCGGCCTCCTCGTCGTTTCTGACCTGCCCGGAAACCCTGCTCAAGGGGTGTTTCGATCCGTATTGCTCCAAACCTTTGCCCCGTATCGATTGCCTTCGCCGCGGATGCGGCCAGGACGACTATTGTGGCAAGCCCGGCCCCTGCATTCCTTGTTTGCGAGGTTGTTGCCCCGGTTGCTATGGCCGTAAGCCGTGCCCGGACCTCTGCCGCCCATTATCGGCCCAATACTATCATTGCACAGGCGCATGCGATCCGTGCGATGTGTTCCATCCGTGCGACAACTTGGGCTTACGTGGCGAGGGCGAATAATACGGCCTCGCCCTTGGCCTGAAAGCTTGCTTTCGCCTAGCCTGCAACTTACAACGAATAGGTGAGCGGTCCGATCCGTTGTTTTCTGGCATCCCGAGAACCACAAAAACAATCAGCCCCCGGCTTTGCCGTGGGTTCGCCGCAGTGTTAAAATGCGTGGATGGCTAAACCCCCGGCAAAGCCGGGGGCTGAAAACGGTTCCAATTCTTCGGACACCTTCAACTGGTTTGTTGCAATTGATATTTGAATTCACCAGTTTGAATTCACCGGAGCTGACTTTCATGAAGGTTACACCTAGCATGCGATTGCCACTTGCTCTTTGGTACGGTTCGCCTCTTGCGATTCTTTTCATCGCGTTCGTTGGTTGCGGAGCGAAGGAGCGCGTCGTTGCGCCCGAGGCCCCCAAAGTTACCGTCATGCATCCCGAGCCGCGTCAGCTTTCCGATCACGAGGAGTTCAATGGCTGGATGGCAGCGGATAAGACGGTCGAAGTTCGGGCCCGTGTGCGAGGTCACATTCAAAGGATCGCCTTCACCGATGGTCAATACGTGAAGAAGGGCGATTTGCTGTTCGAGCTTGATCCGCGCCCATTCCAGAAAGAAATTGGCAAGGCGAGCGACAGTCGAAAGGTACTGGAAGCGCAATTGACTGCCGCCGAAAAAGAAGAGGCTCGCCTGAAACTGCTTCAAACCAAGGGCGGAGCCAGTACGCAGCAGGTCGAGAAGGCGGAGGCCGATCGGTTGGCACTCGAGGCCCAGATCAGCGCCATTCAAAACGAAGTCGAACGCACTCAACTCGACCTGGAATACTCGCGGATCACGGCCGATATCGACGGCCGCGTCGGCAAGGCCGAGATGTCTGAAGGTAACCTTGTCAACGCGGGCGGCAGCGATCCGCTGTTGACGACCATCGTTGCGGTCGATCCGATCCGCATTTATTTCAATGTGGATGAACGCTCGATGCAACGATACGCCAAGAGTGCGGGAGCGGCTGGCAAGAACCTGAGCGATTTGCTAGCCAATTTGAAAGACCGCGAGAGCACGTTTACCTTTGCCTTAGATGGCGAGTTGGGGTTTGAGCACCTAGGGACGCTTCGATTTGGCGACAATCGCGTCGATCCAAGCACCGGTACGATTCAACTGTACGGCACGGTGCCCAATGCCAAGGGGATGTTTGTCCCTGGTTCGAGGGTCCGTGTGCGTCTGACCATCGGCCAACCGTACGCGGCGCTCCTCGTGCCGGATACAGCGATTCTTTCCGATCAAGATAAGCGGTATATCCTCATTGTGGATGGCGAAAAGACCGTTCGGCGGCGAAATGTCGCGCTGGGGACCATCACCGACGACGGGTTGCGGTCCGTCACACCGGCCGACAAGTTGGCTGGCGGCGAAACCGCGGCGCAATGGTTGGTGATTGTCGATAATCTCCAGCGTGCCCGGCTCAAATATCCGGTCGATGCACAAATGGCGAGCGTCCCAATTTCAAGCCGGTAGATGAGCTGCGACGAACACCATGATATCACATTTCTTTATCGATCGGCCGATCTTCGCCACGGTACTTTCCGTCGTGATCGTAATCGTTGGCGTCGTGGCGGTAACGCAGCTTCCGATCGCGCAGTACCCCGACGTCGCCCCGCCGACGGTGCAGGTCACGACGACCTATCCCGGCGCGAATGCCAAAACCACCGCCGACAATGTGGCCACTCCCATCGAACAGGAGGTCAACGGGGTCGAGCGGATGCTGTACATGTCGTCCAAATGCACGAACGACGGGCAGATGAACCTCGACGTTACGTTTGAACTGGGAACGAACCTCGATACCGCCCAGGTGCTCGTGCAGAACCGCGTGGCCGTGGCCGAGGCAAAACTGCCGCAGGAAGTGAAGCGGATCGGCGTTACGACCAAGAAGAAATCGCCCAGCATTTTGCTTTGCGTCAATCTGGTTTCCGACAAACGGAAAGACGGCAGTTATTACTACGATCAATTGTATCTGAGCAACTTCGCCACGCTGAGCGTCAAGGACGACCTGGCACGGATCCAAGGCGTTGGCGACGTTAGCTTCCTTGGCCCGCGCGACTATAGCATGCGCGTTTGGCTCGATCCTGATAAGCTCGCGGCCCGCGACCTTACAGCGAGCGACGTGATCCATGCTGTTCAGGAACAGAACCGACAGGTAGCGGCCGGCCGTCTCGGGCAACCGCCTGTTCCCACGTCGAAGTCGATTCAGTTTCAATTGCCCATCAACACCTCGGGGAGGCTGACGACCGAGGAGCAGTTCGAGAATATCGTGCTCAAGACGAGCAAAAACGGCGGCGCCGTGTATTTTAAAGATGTCGTCCGCGAGACGCACCGCGATGCCGACGGACGGATCCTGGAGAAAGGCATTGAACTTGGGGCAAAGAACTACGACGTCAACAGCTATCTCGATGGCAACCCCTGCGCGACACTGGCCATCTTCCAGTTGCCCGGCTCGAATGCGATTGAAACCGCCGACGCGATCCGCGAGAAAATGGCCGAACTGAAAAGCCGCTTTCCAGAAGGTGTTGACTATCGCATTCATTACGACACAACCGTGTTTGTCAAGGAATCGATCGTCAGCGTAGTTCACACGCTGATCGAGGCCTTTATTTTGGTGTTTATTGTCGTGCTCGTGTTTCTGCAAAACTGGCGGGCGACGATCATTCCCATGGTTGCCGTTCCGGTTTCGCTGATCGGAACGTTTGCCGTGATGGCCCTCCTGGGCTTCTCGCTCAACAACCTCTCGCTCTTTGGGTTGGTGCTTGCGATTGGGATCGTCGTCGATGATGCGATCGTTGTCGTTGAGAATGTCGAACGCTGGTTGGCGGAAGGGCTTTCGCCACGCGATGCGGCCCGCAAAGCGATGGAAGAGGTCACCGGCCCGGTCGTTGCCATCGCTTTGGTGTTGTGCGCCGTGTTTGTTCCAACCGCCTTCATGGCTGGTATCAGCGGGCAGTTTTACCGCCAATTCGCCCTGACCATTGCCGCCTCTACCATCATCAGCGCTTTCAATTCCTTGACCTTGAGCCCGGCCCTCGCGGCCCTGTTGCTCAAACCACATGGCCACGGCGAACACGGGCACACCCAGCAGGAGGCCCTTCCGCGCGCGGGGATCGGAGTCCTGGGTGGCCTGCTCTCCTATTACTTTTTGTTGGGCCCGGTTGGCCAGTTGCTGGGGATGGATATCGGCGGTCACGGGCACGCCGCGGCCGATGCCACCTCGCACGCCAGCGTTGTTACGATGTGGGCATTGCGGGCAGCGTTAGTTGTCGGCGGGGGCGTGGCAGGTTGGCTTGTCAGCGCGATTGTCAACCGCCTTCTCGGTGCTTTCTTCCACGCGTTCAATTGGGCGTTTGATGTAACGATCGGTTTGTACGGCCAAATGGTGGGCGGGCTTCTCCGCGTCAGCTTCGTCGCCCTCATGGTCTACGGCGGTTTGATGGGCGCAACTTACTTTGGATTTCAGGTCGTGCCCGTTGGCTTTATTCCCGAGCAAGACAAGGGGTATCTGGTCCTCAATGCGCAACTTCCGGACGGTGCCGCGCTCGAACGCACCGACGAAGTCGTCCGGAAGATGAGCGAGCTAGTCCGTTCAGAGGCTGGCGTCGCCCACACGATTGACCTGCCCGGCTACTCCACCGTGCTAGGCACCAACATCAGCAACGTTGGCGGCATGTTCGTGATTCTGGATCCGTTTGAAGAACGCGCGGGGAAACCAGAACTTGCCGCGCCCGCCATCATGAAGTCGCTGCGTCAGAAATTCAGCGCGATCACCACGGCGCGAGTCGGCGTGTTTGGCGCGCCGCCCGTCGAGGGCCTCGGCACGACCGCGGGGTTCAAGTTGCAAGTGCAAGACCGCCGCAGTGCGGGGCTTCGATCGTTGCAAGGAGCCGTCGAGAACCTCGCCGACGAGGGAAGCCGCGATCGACGACTGGCCGGGCTTTTCAGCAGCTTCAGTGTCACTCAGCCTCAGTTGTTTGTCGATGTTGACGAGGAAAAAGCCAAAGTCCAAGGGATTGCACTTCAAGACATCGACGCCACGCTGCAGGCCTACCTGGGTTCGTATTACGTGAACGACTTTTTCTTTCAAAACCGCAATTGGCAGGTTAATCTGCAAGCGGCCCCAAGTTATCGGATGAAAGTCGAGGACATCGGCAATCTCGAAGTGCGAAATGCCGGTGGCCAGCGTGTGCCCCTGCGGACCCTCACCACCGTTCGCTACGACAGCGGGCCAGCGATCGTGAATCACTACAACTTGTATCCGTCCGCCGAAATCAATGGCAGTACCGCCCCCGGGGTCAGTTCCGGGCAGGCGATCGAGATCATGGAAGGCCTTGCCGCCACCGCACTGCCATCCACGATGGGATTCGAATGGACCGAGCTTACGCTACAACAAATCCTGGCTAGCAAAGACTTGCTCACGAAACTCGCCTTTCCCTTGGCCGTCGTATTCGTCTTCCTCGTCCTCTCCGCTCAGTACGAAAGCTGGTCGTTGCCGCTGTCGATCATACTCATTGTTCCCATGTGCCTGCTGGCGGCCATCACGGGGGTTTGGCTGGCCGCCTTGAACAACGACATCTTCACCCAGATTGGTCTCGTCGTGCTCATCGGCCTGGCAGCCAAGAACGCGATCCTCATCGTCGAGTTCGCCAAGCAACTTCAGGATCAAGGCAAGAGTCGCTTCGATGCCACGGTCGAAGCCTGTCGGCTTCGCCTGCGGCCGATCCTGATGACCTCGTTTGCGTTTATCCTCGGAGTGGTTCCCTTGGTTCTGGCCACTGGCGCCGGGGCCGAGATGCGACAAACGCTCGGTATCGCCGTCTTCAGCGGTATGCTCGGCGTGACCGCGTTCGGCATCTTCTTTACGCCTGTCTTTTATTCCGTTGTGCGAAAGTTTTCCGAGTCGAATCCCTCTGGCCGTTTGAAGGGACCGGACATTCCGGAGCGTGAGTCGATCCTCGATGGTGAACATTAACTTGTGGAGATGGCCACGCTCGAAGAGACCATGAGCAAAGAAAAAAAGAAACACGAGAACTGCCCCCCCGGGAAATTGTGTCGCAAAGAGTACGAGAAGAAGCTGCAAGAACTCCAAGCGGAACTATGCACACTGCAGGCTTGGGTAAAGGCGCAGGGCTTACGCGTGATCATTGTCTTTGAGGGGCGCGACGGCGCGGGTAAGGGTGGTACCATTCGAGCCATCACCGAACGCGTCAGCCCGCGGGTCTTTCGCGTCGTCGCCCTGCCCGCTCCTTCGGATCGTGAGAAAAGCCAGTTGTACATGCAGCGTTACATTCAACACTTCCCAGCGGCTGGCGAAATCGTGATTTTCGATCGCAGTTGGTACAATCGAGCTGGCGTCGAACACGTGATGGGCTTCTGCACCCAGGAACAATACCAAAGATTCCTCGATCTGTGCCCCGAAATGGAACGGTATTTTGTTGAAGGCGGCGTCATCCTGCTTAAATATTGGTTGGAAGTATCCAACGAGGAACAGGAGAAGCGGTTCCATGCTCGCATCCACGACCCGCTCCGCCAATGGAAGTTGAGCCCAATGGACCTGCCTTCGCGCTCACGCTGGTACGACTACTCGCGTGCCCGAGATGCCATGCTGAAGGCGACCGACTCGAAGCACGCACCGTGGTATATCTTGCGCTCCGACGACAAGAAGCGGGCACGACTCAACTGCATTACCCATCTGCTCAGCAAGATCCCCTACGAGCGCGTACCCCAGGAAGCAATTGATCTTCCAAAGCGATCGAAAAAAGGCGAGTACGACGACCAAGTCGCTTTGGAAGGAAAACGCTTCGTGCCTGAGAAGTACTAACGCGGAACCTTGCCACGCTTCTCCAAGCACTCCGTGCCACCGTGGGAAGGAATCCGGGCAAGCCCGGATTTCTCACCACGGAGCACACAGAGAACACGAAGAACAAGCCAAGAGATCGTTTGAAGTAGGCCGACCGCCCGTAACTACGAGACAGGGTGCTTCCACCGATTATTGTGGCACGGGTATTTGCTACTGGTTTTCTCCGTGGCTCCATGCCTTGTATGTAGATAGCCGAGGCGTCTCGGCTCGGCGAACTGGCATGGGCTCCTGCACCCGGTCCTCCGGCCCAGAGGGCCGGGCTATGAAGAATCAACACAGCCGCTCCGTGGTATAGATTGTGAGAAATGCGGGCTAGCGATCGGCCCGACCACCTGATAAGTTGGGCTGTTTGTATCTTCTGTTGATTCGTATCCGCTGTTGCACTTTCCATTGGGGATGGCGCCATGTGTACCGTTACGCCCCTCGCCCGCAAGCTTCGCCGCAAGCACGTTCCAAAGGATGAGGTGTTGTGTGCGCACTGCCCGGCCAAGTGTTGCCGATATTTCGCGTTACCGTTCGATACGCCGGAAGAGTTCAAGGATTACGAGTTCATCCGCTGGTTCTTGCTGCACGAGCGGGCAACGGTGTTCAAGGAAGGCAAGGATTGGTACTTGCTGGTTCACACGACTTGCCGGCATTTGCTTTCCGACAATCGCTGCGGTATCTACGAAACCCGTCCGCAGATATGCCGCGATTACTCGACGAAGGACTGCGAGTTCGAGGACGATTGGACCTACGACTTCTATCTCGAACGCCCCGAGCAAGTGACAGAATACGTCGAAGCCATTCTCCAAGAGGAAGGAAAGAGCATCCGCAGCGCGAAGCCGCCGCTCTTGCCAATCCTTTCGTAGTGGTGGAGTAGGTGCCGCGAGCCGAGCGGCACGTTTTTCAAAGTGGTTGCGAACTTTTCAAAGTGGTTGAGGATTTGGACAAACCGCGTCTCGCTCGGCTCGCGGGACCTACTGGAAGGATGTCTAACTATTACTGCAGCGCTAAGTCAAATCACAAAGGGCACAAAGAACACGAAGGAAACAGAGCATGAATCGTGGCAGAAATGCTGAGGTGCCCATGCGCTTTGCAGCGAGTAAGTTGGTTCATTGAAGGTGCGAACGATTTACACCGGCCAGTTGAGGCCTGAATAATCGATTTTCTGGCTTGCTTGGTGTTCTTCGTGGTCTTTGTGGTTCATCAACCAAGTGCTGTAGTACTAGCCTGCTTTTGGTAAGTTAGTTGAGTATCCATTCCCCGGGCACCTTCAACTGGTTTGTTGCAATTGATATTTGAATACACCCTCTGCAAATAGGTTTCATACTGCATTGGACGACCGCATTTTACCCCGAACGCTAAAGGGTTTTCGCGACTATCTGCCGCAAGCCATGCTTGTTCGCGAGCAGATCATGGATACGGCGCGCCGAGTGTTCCGATCGTTCGGTTTCAGCCCGATCGATACTCCCGCGCTCGAGTACTTGGAGATTCTCCTTGGCAAAGGTGGGGCGGAAACCGATAAGCAGCTTTACCGCTTTCAAGATCACGGCGGGCGCGACGTGGGAATGCGGTTCGACCTTACCGTGCCCCTGGCCCGATTTGCCGCCCAACACATCGGCGAGTTGGGGACTCCGTTCAAGCGTTACCACATTGCAACCGTGTGGCGCGGTGAAAACACCCAGGCCGGACGCTATCGCGAGTTCATGCAGTGCGACTTCGATACGATCGGCACGCGTTCGACGGCCGCCGATGCCGAAACCGTGCTCGTCGCCCACGAACTCCTCCGCTCGATCGGGTTCGAACGCTTCACGATCCATGTGAATAATCGAATGGTACTCAACGGCCTGCTGGCCTCGCTCGGGCTGGCAGAGCGAACCACCGAAATCTTGCGGGCCATCGATAAGCTAGCCAAAATTGGCCCCGACCGCGTCGTGGAGGAAATGACCCAAACGGCCGGTGCCTCGCACGAGCAGGCATCTCGCGTCGTCCAATTGGTGCGGCTCACCGGCGGCAACGAAGCGATCCTGGCCCAACTTCGCCCCCTGCTTGGCAACAGCCCACTCGGCGAGGAAGGGCTTGAGCGGCTAACCGAACTTTTATCGGCGGTGCGGGCCGGCGGGGTTCCCGATCATCGCATCAAACTCGATGTCTCGATCGCCCGCGGTCTCGATTACTACACAGGCACTGTGTTGGAAACGATTCTCGACGAGGTCCCCGATATCGGCAGCGTGTGCAGCGGCGGCCGTTACGACAATCTTGCCGAACTTTACACCAAGCAGCAACTGCCGGGGATCGGCGCTTCGCTCGGCCTCGATCGATTGCTGGCCGCGATGGAAAAACTCGGCATGTTGCCAGAAACGCAAACGCCTGCCCAGGTGCTCCTTGCTTATTTTGATCCGGCTCGACTGGGCGACTACTTTCAATTGGCGGGCGCGTTGCGCGCGGCAGGCGTGTGCGTCGAGGTGTTCCCCGAACCCGCGAAGCTTGGTAAGCAACTGCAATACGCCGATCGCAAAAAACTCCGCCTGGCCGTCATCGCTGGTGAACGCGAGTTCGCCGCCGGTGAATGTCAGGTCAAGGACCTTTCGACCGGCGAAAGCCTAACCGTTTCGTTGGCCGACGGCGCGGCCGAACTCCTGCAAACGGTCAAGCAGATTCTTGGGCTGGGCGATGCCAATGGCCCTTGACGGGCGAAGCCGAGACGCCAGCGCCGCAGGTTTTCTGTGGTGAGCCGTCGAAGTTCACAGCGGCAGTACGTCCAATTCGCAGCCGGCCGAATACGAGCGTGTTTCCGCGCTCACTCGTGCCAGGCCGTTCGCCCGGGCTAACGTTGCCAGATCGGCCGAGCCATGCCAGGGGAGCATTTCAACCGTCATCCCGCTCTCCGTGGATTTCAGCACGGCGGGAAGGCACGAGGCCCGATCGCTCGTGTGGTGGAAGTCGTGAGTTAGCTTGGCCCGCACGGGCACCAATAGTGCAAAACCACGCCCCGCCAGGGCCGCCAGGGCTGGCCTCACGAACAACTCGAAACATACAAGGCTGCTCACCGGGTTTCCGGGGAGGCCAAAAACAAGCGCGCTCCGCTTTGCGGAACGCTTGACGCCGAACCACAACGGCTTGCCAGGCCGAAGCGCAATGCGATGGAACACCTGCTCAACCCCTTGTTCCGCCAACACCCGCGGCACGAAGTCGAACGCACCGGCCGAAACGCCGCCGCTCAGAACCAGGATATCGGTTTCAAGCCCCGCCGAAACGTTACGTGCCAGGTCGTCTAGCGAATCGCGCGCGGGTGGCAGCATTTTGGCGTTCGCCCCCGCTTGGGTGCTCAAGGAGGCGAGCATCGGCCCGTTGCTGTTGCGCAATTGTCCTGGACCTGGAGCGGCCGATACCTCCACCAACTCGTTGCCCGTTGGCAAGATCATCACCCGCGGTCGTGGGATCACATCGACAAACGCCTGCCCCGTTTCGGCCAGGATCGCGATTTCCACCGGCCGCACCAGCGTTCCTTGCCGCAGCACTACCTCGCCCGCGCGCATGGCTGCGCCACGCCGCAGTACGTGCTGCTCTGGTGGCGCATCCGTTTGATGTAGCCGCACGGTGCTCGCAGTCACCATCTCTGAGTCCTCGATGGGCACGACGGCGTCGGCACCCTCGGGCAGCGGGGCACCGGTCATGATTCGCGATACGGCCCCGGGAGTCAGCGGGTAATGCGGCACCCCACCCGCCGGAATTTCTTCAACGATGTGGCGCACCGAATCGCGGTCGGCACTTCGCACCGCGTAGCCATCCATTAACGCCTTGTTGTGCGGCGGCGAATCAACGTCACTGGCGACATTGGTCGCCAGCACCAGACCCAACGCGCTCTCCAGCGGCACCCGCCCCGCCCGAAGCGGTTCGCAGTGGGCCTTCACAAGTTCAAGAGCCTCTTCTACGGTGAGCATGTTTTGTTAACCACGGAGTCACGAAGACACGGAGAAAGCAGGGAAGCAGATTTGTGGTTGAATATTGGTCATTGCAAATTGGCCATTTGAAATTGGGTCATTTCGGAAATGGCCTATGGGTGAATTCAAACTTCAACTGCGACAGATAACATCGGATTGGAGTTACGATAAAGTGTAGGGCGATGATTGCCCTGGAGGGGCAAAGTCCGAGCTTTCTCGGCTCGTCGAACTAGTTGAGCGTGACGAGGCATTGGATCGACAGCCCCCGGCTTTTAGGCTGTGATTTTTTTATCAGTCAAACCCCTTTTTCTACCAACGGTTGAAGCTAGCTTGTGTCTGCTATCGCAACATGTTGTTTAGACTAGTTGGACAGCGCCACTTTGAGCGATGACAGCACGCTTAAGTTGTAGTCATGTTTCGGGTTGCAGCGAATTGCTACAGGTTCATGCCACAAACCATCAGTTTGGATGCAAACACACACATCGTAGGCACTTAACCACGCTAGCTTGCTTCAAAGTGGCGCTGTCCAG
>JADZFK010000250.1 GCA_020849945.1 Pirellulales bacterium
CCGCCCGCTGAAGCGGGCTCACCAACGGGCTCACCAGCGGGCTCACCATCACCGGCGGACTGTTTGGCGGGGGCTTCTTCAAGATGCTTGGCCAGCTTCTTTTGTTCCTGATCCAACTCATACAGCTTCTGGAAGGCCGTCTCTTCCACGTGCCCCGCCGCTTGCTGCTCCTTGATCTTGGCTAATTGCTGGTCGTAACGCACGCGGGCTTCATCCATGCGGCGCTGCACGTCGGCCACGTCGCCGAGGCCCATCTTCTCGGCTTCCCACTGCTCGCGCAGGCTGGCCAATTTCTTACGATGCGTTTCCATCTCTTCCTTGATCTCGGCGAGCCGCTCCTTGGCGTGTTCTTCCGTTTCTTCTTCTAACTGCCGCGCGGCAAGCTCCAATTGCATGAGCCGTCGCTGCACTTCGTCGATTTCAGTAGGTACGCTTTGCAGTTCCATCGCCAGCCGGCTCGTGGCCTCATCCATCAGGTCGATGGCCTTATCGGGAAGAAATCGATCGCTGATATATCGGTTCGCCAACTCGGCCGCCGCCACCAATGCCGAATCCTTGATTCGCACTCCCTTGTGATGGGCTTCGTACCGCGGTTTGAGGCCCCGCAAGATGGCAATCGTATCCTCGACGCTCGGCTCGCCGACGAGCACCGGCTGAAACCGCCGCTCCAGCGCGGGGTCCTTTTCGATGTATTTGCGATACTCATCGAGCGTCGTGGCACCAATGCAGCGTAACTCGCCGCGTGCCAGCGCCGGCTTGAGCAGGTTTGCCGCATCGTTGCCGCCTTCGGCCGCACCGGCGCCAACCACCGTGTGTAACTCATCGATAAACAACACGACGTTGCCGGCGTCCATCACTTCCTTGATGACGGCCTTCAACCGCTCTTCGAACTCGCCGCGGAATTTGGTGCCGGCCACGAGTGCGCCCATGTCGAGCGCGATTACGCGGCGGTTCTTCAGGCTTTCGGGCACGTCGCCCTGAAAGATACGCAACGCCAACCCTTCGACGATCGCCGTCTTGCCGACCCCCGGCTCACCAATGAGCACGGGGTTGTTCTTCGTGCGCCGAGAAAGCACCTGGATCACACGGCGGATTTCCTGGTCGCGGCCAATCACCGGGTCAAGTTTACCCTGCCGGGCCCGCTCCACCAGATCGATGCCGTACTTCTCGAGCGCCTGGAATTTGCCTTCCGGCGTTTGATCGGTCACACGCTGCGACCCGCGCACGGCCCGCAGGGCACCGAGCACCTTGTTCTTGTCGATAGCGTTGAGCTCAAGAATGTCTTGCGCCTTCGACTTCGTGCCAGCGAGCGCGAGCAGCAGGTGCTCGGTCGAGACGTAATCGTCCTTCATGCCGTCGGCCTCGGCCTGGGCCGCATCCAGCACCTTGGAAAGTGGAGGCGAAATGCTGGGCGGCGAACCGCCGCTCGATCGCGGCAAGTGCTTGAGTTCGGCAGCAACAATCGTTTCCAACTGACCGACGTTCGCGCCGATCTTCTCCAGCACGGGCCGCACGATGCCCTCGCGCTCACCGACCAGCGCAGCCAGCAAATGCACGGGCTCAATCTGCGGATTCCCCGCCTCCGAGGCCAGTTCCTGCGAACGCGCCACGGCTTCTTGAGCTTTTAACGTTAGTTTCTCGAAACGGAATGGCATAATAGCCGTTAGCCTTCAGCCTTCGGTTGCGGAGGCCCGATTCATTGATGGCCAAAAACTGACGGCTTTGCTCCTTTCTTCACCTCAAACGACACTTCGATCATGTGACGACAAATCAACCCGGCAACCGCGCCACATAGCTAATCGCTACCAAGCGATCCTCCTCACGAATCTCAAAGTAAAATCGCAAAGGTGGAAAGTCGCGGCGTCGCAGTTGCTCGCTCAAATAAAGTGAGTCCTGAAATGGATTTTCAGCAAGCAATTGATCTGCGGCATCAGCGGACTTCGTCACTTGGTCTCGATCCGTTGCATCGGTCCAAAGTGCGATCAGGTTTTCTTCTGCCTCGGCAAGATAAACGACCGTGTACCGACTCATTGCTTGGCTTGTTCGTTTAGGCGATTCAGTCGTGCCAGTACTTCCGACGAAGGAATCCTCGGTTGATCGGAGGCCAAGCGCCGCTTCGCCTCTTCGATAATCGCGGATTCCTCTTCGGATATCTTCGGCGGCAGGCGCACGATAACGTTTCCCAGGCTGTCGGCAATGACTACACCATCGGTCGCGGAAACAAGCAGGCTCGTTTGATCGCCAGTGAGAATGATTTCGGTCATTGGCCACTTTCTCCGGCAGGGTTGCGAATATCCAGTATTATTCTACACCGGCCGTCAGCGGCGGTGCCGGAAATCCATACCTTCCAGACATGCAAACGCCCAAACCCCAACCCCATTCGTTACTTCTTCACCTCAAACTCGGCGTCCACCACGTCGTCGTCGGCACCATGGCCGGTTGAAGTGCCGGCGCCGTTGGATGCGGCTGCTTGTGGGCCTGCGGTCGCGCCTGCGGCGGCCGATTTGTAGAGTGCTTCGCTCATCGCATGGCTGGCGGCTTCAAGCTCGCTCGCGGCGCTCTTGATACGGTTTACGTCGTCGCCCTGGGCGGCTTCGCGGACCTTGGCAATCGCGGCTTCGAGTGCGCTCTTGTCGCTCTCTTTGAGCTTGTCGCCTTGCTGTTTGATCGTCTTTTCGATCTGGTACGCCAGCGACTCGGCACTGTTGCGAGCTTCAACGAGCGAGAGTTTCTTCTTGTCTTCGTCGGCGTGCGAGTCGGCATCTTTCCGCATCTTCTCGATCTCGGTTTCCGATAGGCCGCTCGATTGCTCGATCCGCACGGTCTGCTCGGTACCGGTGCCCAGGTCTTTGGCCGAAACGTTGAGGATGCCGTTGGCGTCGATGTCGAACTTCACTTCAATTTGGGGAACGCCGCGTGGCGCAGGCGGGATGCCTTCCAGGTTGAACTGGCCGAGGAGCCGGTTGTCGTTGGCCATTGGGCGTTCACCCTGGAACACGCGAACCGTGACGGCCGTTTGATTGTCGTCGGCCGTGCTGAACACCTGCTTCCGTTCCGCCGGAATGGTGGTGTTCCGCTCGACAACATTCGTCATCCGGCCGCCGAGCGTTTCAATCCCCAGCGAAAGTGGCGTGACATCGAGCAGCAACAAATCTTGCACTTCACCAGAAAGCACGCCACCTTGAATGGCCGCCCCCAATGCCACGACTTCGTCCGGGTTCACGCCCTTGTGTGGCTCTTTGCCGCCGAACATTTCCTTAACGACCTGCTGCACTTTGGGGATGCGGGTGGAACCGCCCACAAGCACGACTTCATTGATCTTGCTTGGGTCGAGCTTCGCGTCCTTCAGTGCTTGTTGCACGGGGCCTTTCACACGGTCGATGAGGTGATCGACCAACTTCTCGAACTCCGCGCGCGAAACCGTCATCTGCAAGTGCTTCGGGCCACTGGCGTCGGCCGTGATGAACGGCAGGTTAATATCGGTCGTTTGGGCCGAGCTAAGTTCCTTCTTGGCCTTTTCGCAGGCTTCGGTTAGCCGTTGCAGGGCCATGTGGTCTTTGCGCAGGTCGATGCCTTGCTCGCGCTGGAACTGGGCGGCCACGTGGTGGATGAGCACTTCGTCGAAGTCGTCGCCGCCAAGGTGGGTATCGCCGTTCGTGCTGATGACGCGGAACACACCATCGGCCACTTCGAGCACCGAAACGTCGAACGTACCGCCGCCTAGGTCGAACACGCAAATGGTCTCTTCGCCCTTCTTATCCAAACCGTAAGCGAGCGAGGCCGCAGTCGGCTCGTTGATGATGCGGGCAACTTCCAACCCGGCGATCTGTCCGGCGTCCTTGGTGGCTTGCCGTTGGGCGTCGTTAAAGTATGCCGGAACCGTGATAACGGCCTTATTCACCTTGTGACCCAAGTACGCTTCGGCGGCTTCCTTGAGCTTGCGGAGCGTGAGGGCCGAGATTTCTGGCGGGGTCATCTCCTTCTCGCCCGCCCGAACCTTCACATAATCTTGCGGGCCGCCAACGACCTCGTAGGGAACCATCTTTTCTTCGCTGGCCACTTCATCGTGCCGGCGGCCCATGAAACGCTTGATCGAGAAGACCGTGCGCTTCGGGTTCGTCACCGCTTGCCGGCGGGCCGGTTCGCCAACGAGCGTGTCGCCCTTATCGGTAAACGCCACCACGCTCGGGGTGAGCCGATTGCCTTCGGCATTGGCGATGACCTTTGCTTCTTTGCCTTCCATCACGGCGACGACCGAGTTGGTTGTGCCCAAGTCGATCCCAATGATCTTTTCTCCAGCGGCCATTCTGCATGCTCCTATTTCTGAACTTGTCGTAGTAGCTGTTGTTTTTTGTCAAAAAAACGCGATATCGCGTTCGTTTGGGGGCAGTATGCTCGATGGGAACAATGCCCAGCAAGGTTCGCCGATGTTCCCAGACTCATTGAAAGCAAAGATCGTGCCTAGGTGCCGGAGAAGTGCCCCCTGGCGGTGGCATTTTACGTAAGATATTGTAGAATAGAGGGTTACATCCCTGGCAGGTGCCCGGTGGCGAATCTCCGAGCGGTTGACGACCGACGGAGCGGCCTGCCATTTTGTCGCAGCTTGGTCCCTTCGTTCGCACAAGGCAGAAACGCAGACTGCCAATATGGCACCAGGCCGTTCGCAAGCTTTTGTATAATAAGGGCTTAAGTGCAGATTGTTGTTTTCGGGTAAGCATCGGAAACAGCCTGAATTATCATGGCGGACCGTAAACGAAAAAAACCGACATCCCGTGCGTTATCACGCGATTCGAGTCGGAAGGCACCTCGAGCCGCGCGACCTGGCACGGTGAACCCCAGCGGGTTTGAAGCGGAGGTTGCCCGAACTTCAAACGAAACCTGCGGGCCGAAGGTAAGTGAACTTCGTCGAGAGCTAGAGGCGGTTGACCGCGAGATTTTGGCCGCCATCAACCGGCGCGGTGAACTGGCGCGGCAGATCGGCCATGCCAAACAGGCGGAAGAGGCCCCCCTCTACGACCCAGGCCAAGAGGCCGCCGTGCTCGATCGGGCCACGGCGAGCAATACCGGGCCATTGCCAGAGGAATCGGTGCGAGTCCTTTTTCGCGAGTTGGTTAGCGCTACGCGAGCATTGCAAACACCGATTCGCGTTGCCTATCTCGGGCCCGAGTTTACTTTCAGCCATTTAGCCGCCATTGAACGATTTGGCCAGTCGGTCGAGCTTGTGCCGGTGGGCACCATCGCGGCGGTGTTTGAAGAAGTGCAGCGTGGCCAGGTCGAGTATGGCGTGGTGCCGATGGAGAACTCGACGGATGGCCGCGTCACCGATACGCTCGAAGGGTTCTCACGCTCCACGGTGCGAATTTGCGGCGAGCTGCCGCTGCGGATTCACCATTGTCTGCTGGGCGTGGGTTCTCGCGACGCGATCCGCACAATCTGCAGCAAACCGCAGCCTCTTTCGCAATGCCGTAACTGGCTAGCCAAGCACTTGCCGCAAGCTACGCTTGCCGAGGTGGGCAGCACCGCGACGGCCGTTCAGCAGGCGAAGGGCGAATCGCACGCGGCCGCCATAGCCAGCCGCCAAGCGGGCGTTCACTACGGTTTGCCGTGCCTCGTGGAGAACATTGAAGATAACACCGACAACATCACCCGTTTCGCCATGATCAGTCGCCACTCGGGCAGCAAGACGGGCAACGACAAGACGGCCCTGATGGTCGAAATCGCCCACCGCCCCGGCGCGTTGGCCGACGCCATGACGATCTTCAAACGCAATAAGCTCAACATGACATGGATCGAGTCGTTCCCGATCCCTGGCCAACTGGGTCGTTACTTGTTTTTCATTGCCTTCGAGGGCCACCAAGACGACCCCCGCGCCCGCCGCGCGATCGAAGCCCTGGCCAGCCAATCACTGCGTCTCACCGTTTTAGGCTCCTATGCGCAGACCGATCCGGTGGGGTAGATTAGTCGAGGGTCGAGGGTCGAGGGCCAGCAGCCAAGGCACTTGAATTTTCGATCCACCTCAGTTCCGTTTCTGGCCCTCGACCTTCGACCCTCGACCCTCACCCCCCCCATGCTCCCACTCATTGCTGGTAATTGGAAAATGAATACCGACCGCGCTTCGGCGGTCGCGTTGGCGAAAGGCGTCGCTGGTGGTGCCGCTTTGCACAAACAAGTTGAATTGCTTGTATGCCCACCTGCCGTTTACTTGTCCTCGGTGGCCGAGGCCCTTGCCGGGTCTGGGGTCGCCCTTGGTGCCCAGAACATGTACCACGAAGCGAACGGGGCCTTCACGGGTGAGCTCAGTGCCGCCATGTTGAAGGACGTGGGCTGCCAGTACGTTATTTTGGGGCACAGCGAGCGTCGGCACATCTTGGGCGAAACCGATGCCGCGGTGAACAAGAAAACGCTGGCCTCCCTGGCTGCCGGCTTGGTGCCGATCGTCTGCGTGGGTGAACTGCTGGCCGAGCGCGAGGCGGGCCAAACGGCCGCCGTGATCCGTCGCCAGTTCGAAGGCTCGCTGGCTGGCATTTCGGCTGAAGAAATCGAAAAAATCGTCATTGCTTACGAGCCTGTTTGGGCAATTGGCACGGGGAAAGTTGCCACCCCGGAGCAGGCCGAGGAGGTCCATGCTGACCTTCGCAAACTGCTCATCGAGCGATACAATGAGCGATTCGCCGCAACCGTGCGAATCCTGTATGGCGGCAGCGTAAAGGCCAGCAACGCCGGCGAACTGCTGGCCCAACCCAATATCAACGGTGCATTGGTCGGCGGCGCGAGCCTGAAGGCTGAGGAGTTCCTCGGCATTGCCGCAGCCGGTTGATCGGCTACGAATTACCTTCTTCCTTAGTTTCACCACGGAGACACCAAGAACACTGAGAAGAACTGCAGTAATTGCGAGATGCAAAATGAAAGCCACTTGCTCTGCATTTTTGTGCTTATCCATTATGCAATAATGCTTATGTTGGTATTTCTTCTTTGTGTTCTCGGTGTCTCCTTGGTGAATCCGAAAAAACGAGATCGAAAATGATGGGTCCCCTGTTTGCCTTGCTCTTATCGGTGCTGGCCGTCTTTCTGATTCTGCTCGTGCTCGTTCAACGCGGCCGCGGCGGCGGGTTGGCCGGGGCACTGGGCGGCATGGGCGGGTCGAGCGCTTTCGGCGCGAAGGCGGGCGACGTCTTCACTCGCATTACGGTCGTTACGGCTTCGATTTGGATACTTCTTTGCCTGATCGCGCTGCTTTGGGCCGAACACAAGGGCGATGCACTCGGTTCGTCCTCAGCGACCACCGAGGCAACCACCGCCGCGCCCGCTGGCACCGGGGCCACCACACAGCCCGCCACAAAGGGCAGTGACTCGAGTGCCACCCCTCCCGCGGGTTCCGCCAGTTCGCCGTCGAGCCAAGGACCAGAATCGAAAGCCGCGGCGGAGTCTTCTTCGAGCAAAGGCCCAGCCGCGTCGGCCGCACCTGCCGAGCAGCCCACGGGGGATGCGTCCCCCGCGGCCGCCGCTGGTGAAGGCAAATCGAAGTAATCACCCCGCTTTGTTGCACCCCGCGGAGTTCCCCCCGTGCTCATCAGCATGACCGGCTTTGGTGAAGCCCGTCGCCAGGTGGGCGCGCTCACGATCGGCGTCGAAGTCCGCGCGATTAACAATCGGCACTTCAAGCTGAGCTTTCGGGCAAGCGAAGGTTACGGTGCGATCGAGTCGGAGGTGGAGGCCATCACGCGCGAGTCGGTGCGGCGTGGCACCGTGCAGTTGAATCTTCGCGTGGAACGCCCGCTCAACGTAGACGACTACCGCATCAATACAGAAGTGTTGGAGAACTATCGCCGCCAGTTGGAAGCCTACACGGGGCGCGGTGAATGGAACGACCCCGACGACATGCGGATGCTGCTGGCCCTGCCCGGCGCGATCGACGAGCATGCTCGTGGCGACCTGGACCCCCGCGATGATTGGCCCGCCATCGAATCGGTGCTTCGCGAAGCACTCGCCTCCTTGGCCACCATGCGAGCACAAGAGGGGAAAGCCCTGGCCGCCGATCTTACTGCCAACAGTCGCCAAATTGTCCAGCACCTCGAGGCGGTTACCCGCCGTGCTCCGCAGGTTACGCAATCGTATCAATCGCGGCTGACGAATCGTGTGCAGCAAGCGCTTTCGGAACTCAATGTTTCCGTCGAACCGGCCGACCTGCTGCGCGAGATCGCACTGTTTGCCGATCGCAGCGATATCTCGGAGGAAATCGTTCGCCTGCGGAGTCATCTGCAGCAGTTCGATTCCGCGATTGCATCGTCGGAAAGTGCTGGCCGGAAGCTCGAATTCATCGTTCAAGAGATGGGCCGCGAAGTGAACACGATCGGTTCGAAGGCCAACGATTCCGAGATTTCGCACCTGGTGGTGGAGATGAAAACGGCCCTCGAACGCATTCGCGAGCAGATTCAGAACGTTGAGTAACGGCGACGTCGGAGGTCGCAAAGGGAAGGTGAAACGATGACTGGCATCGCAACGACTTCCCCTGGGCCCTTTCCTCTCCCTGCCGGCATTCCGATTGTCCTTTCGGGGCCTTCTGGGGTTGGTAAATCGACCGTGCTACGGAAGTTGCTCGACCGGTACCCGAACCGCTTGCGGCTAAGTGTATCGGCCACAACGCGCCCGCCACGGCCCGGCGAACGCGATGGTGTGGACTACCATTTTCTGACTTCCGAGGAATTTGCCCGCCGCCGCCAGGCAGGCGATTTTCTCGAATGTTGCGAAGTTTTTGGTCGTGGCCACTGGTACGGCACCCTTCGCAGCGAAGTCACGACTAGCCCGGGCGGCCCAAAGTGGGTAATTTTAGATATAGACGTGGACGGGGCGGAGAAGGTACGCACCCAGTTTCCCGAAGCGCCAACCCTATTTCTGCGGCCGAGCAGCCTGGAAGAATTGGAGCGGCGTTTGCGTAGCCGGGGTACGGAATCGGAAGACGCCATCGCTCGGCGGCTGGAAGTCGCCAGCCGTGAACTGGCTCGCGCCAACCAATATCAGTACCAGGTCGTCAACGACACCGTTGACCAGGCCGTGAATGATGTCAGCAGAATATTGAAGCAAATAGGAATTGTCGAATGATTGAAGCCCTGAAAGAAGAAGCGATCGTGAACAAGGTGGGCGGCCGATTCAAGCTATCCACCTTGATCCAGAAGCGATTGGTGGCCCTGAATGGCGGCGCTCGACCGCTCGTCGATGCCGGAACCAGCGACAAAATGGAAATCATCGTTCAGGAAATCATGCAGGATAAAATTTTCCTGGATATGTCGAACGAGTTGAAGACGGTGGCCGACCTTGGGCCTATGTCGGCCGGCCCGCCCGAATTCGATTTCGGCGCACTGTAGCCGCCGCCAAGGTAGCACGACAACCGATTGCGTTCACCACAACGACTCAACGGGCACGACGAACGATACTCTTGATTGGGGAATGTGTTCGTTCACCGGTCTCAAGTCAACGAGGCGGAGCGTCCTGTTTAGATAGTTCTTACTGTCGTCGTGTTCGTCGTATCGTTGTGGCGATACAATTATCTTGCAGTTCTGTTTGCACATGGCATGTGTGGTATGGGAACTGAACTCATCATCGGCGTAACGGGCGGTATCGCGGCGTTCAAGTCGGCCGCTTTGGTTAGTTCGCTGGTTCAGCGCGGCCACGGGGTCACCGTCGTCATGACTCGCAGCGCGCGTAAGTTCGTCGGCCCCGCCACGTTTCGCGCGCTCACAGGCCGGGCCGTCGCTGCAGGCGGGTTCGACGCCCACTTCCCCCTCGGCCCTCACATCGAATTGGCCGAACGTGCCGCACTGCTCTGCGTTGCCCCCGCATCGGCCAACATCCTCGCCAAAGCCGCCACCGGACTGGCCGACGACCTCCTCAGCACACTGCTCCTAACCTTCACCGGCCCGGTGCTCTTTGCCCCCGCTATGAATACAGCCATGTGGGAAAAGCCCGCTGTGCAGCGTAACCTTAAGACCCTGAAGGGCGACGGCTTCCATTTCGTCGGCCCCCAAGCCGGCTGGCAAAGCTGCCGCCGCGAAGGCTTCGGCCGAATGGCCGAACCCGCCGAGATTCAAGCAGCGATCGAACGGCTGTTGGGGAATCAAAAGTCAAGAGCCTAGAGACAAGAGTCAAGAGCCAGACAATTGGCACAAGTTAAATGGGTGAGAAAATGAACGAGGAATACCTTCTGGCTCTTGACTCTTGACTCTCCGCTCTTGACTCTCCCATGTCTCGCATCCTGATCACATCCGGACCCACGCGGCAGTACCTCGACCCGGTGCGGTACCTCACGAACGCTTCGAGCGGCCGGATGGGCCGCGCGCTGGCCGAGGCAGCGATCTCGCTCGGGCATGAGGTGGTAATCGTGAGCGGCCCAGTGGAAGTGGAGTACCCCGCCGCCGCGCGAGTCGTGACGGTTGTTTCCACGGAAGAGATGCTGGCCGCCGCCGAGAGTGAGTTTGAAATGTGCGACGGGCTGATCGGTGCCGCCGCCCCGTGCGACTACCGCCCCGTGCGAGTCGAATCGCACAAGATCGCCAAGACGGGCCAGCCGATCGACCTCCACCTGGTCGAAACCGATGATGTCGTCGCCACGCTCGGCGCCAAGAAAGGACGCCGCTGGGTCGTCGGCTTCGCACTCGAAACCGAAGACCACCGCCTCCGCGCCCTGGCCAAACTCGAACGCAAATACTGCGACCTCATGGTCTCCAACGGTCCTCAAGCCATCAATTCGCTCGATAATGATGTGGAAATCCTTACCCCTGCAGGCGAAATAATTGCCTCTATCAAGGGAAGCAAGGAGATCGTTTCAATTCAAGTGCTCGAGGTCATCGAAAAGTATTTGATCAAGCAGAGGTCAGGACAATAGGCTTTCCCCTCCCTTTTAGGGAGGGGTTAACAGCCCGTTGAAGAAGTCGGATTTTGGTGGTTTCAAGCGGCGAGCGTGAGCGGTTGGTGAGCGGTTGGTTTTTGTGGGGGGTTGCGGTTGGTGGGCGTCAGGAGTCGGCTCAGCGTTGCCAGGATGTTAAGCAACGCAAGATGCAAGTTGTCGGCAAGGTTGCCTTCCCCTTGCAGGCTTCTGGGCGTGACGATTCCGAACAAGACGCGCATGAGGAGGCCCGGGTTTCTCGCCATGGCCGACACCAGATATCGCTTGCGCACCTTGTCGAGGCCCCTCAGCCACGTTCGCCGGCTGCCGCCCGTCTCGCAGACGTGGGCAAAACTTCGCTCGACCTTTTCACTTCGTTCGCGCTGCAAACCGCGGTCCCGGTTTCCCTTCGTGCGGCGGCGGCTGTTCGCCAACG
>JADZFK010000251.1 GCA_020849945.1 Pirellulales bacterium
GCGAGCGACGGCAAGGCCACGCTGCGCGAAATGGCCGAGGCCGCCATCGCGCGTGGTCTCAAGTACATCGCCATTACCGACCATTCGCCCCGCGTCAGCATGGCCAACGGCCTCGACCCGCGCCGTTTGCGCAAGCAGTGGCACGAGATCGACCAACTGAACGCCGAGTTCGAAGGTTTCACGATCCTCAAGGGCATCGAATGCGACATCCTGGAGAAAGGAGGCATGGACCTGCCGGACGACGTGCTTGCCGAGGCCGACTGCGTCATCGCCAGCATTCACTACGGCCAGCAGCAACCGCGCGAGAAGATTACCGAGCGAATTCTCGGTGCGCTCGAAAATCCGCACGTCGATCTCCTCGCCCATCCCACGGGTCGGCTGATCAATCGCCGCGAGGCCTACGCGGTGGACTTGGAGCAAGTGTTCGCCGCGGCCGCCCAGCATGGCAAACTGATGGAGATCAACGCCAACCCCGCGCGGTTGGACCTGGACGACATTGCGGCCGCGGCGGCCAAACGCCACGGTGTGCCGCTCGTCATCAGCAGCGACGCGCACAGCACCACCGGCCTCGACGTACTTCGCTACGGTGTCCTACAAGCACGCCGCGCCGGCCTTACCGCTGCCGATGTCGCCAATACACTTCCCTGGAAAGCCGTGAAGAAACTGCTGGCGGCGAAACCTTGACGGGGCACGCCCCGCTCTCAAATTCGAGTCGATCTGCCGTCGGCATGCGACCGACTACTGGAACTCGGTCCGCTCACCCAGAACGGCCGTTAGTTTGAGCCGCTGCTCGTTACGCACGAGTTCGAGTGCCACGCCATCGCCCGGTTTGTGCTGCGCGATGCGGATGGTCAGGCGGTCGAAATCGGGCACTGCGTGCCCGTCGATCGAGGCGATGACATCGCCGCATTGAATTCCGGCATTCGCGGCAGCAGTTCCCGGTTCGACCGACGTCACCACGACACCCCCTGCCAGGCTTTCGGCCACGACCCCCAGCAGCGCGCGGTTGCGAGCAAACACGGTTGCTTTGGGGTGCTTCTGTTTGAGCGCATCGACCGCTGCGGGCGTGACCTTGGTATCCACCAAGTACAAGGCGCCCAGTTTCTCTCTTTCGGTAAACAGGGTCACCACGTCGTCGGTAACGGCTTCGCCTTGCAGGCTGAAGTTGAGATAATAACGCAACCCGCTGACGCGCCGCAAATCTTCGCCGGTACCGTGCCATCGTTCGCCCAACCTTACCGAGATGGCGATGACGCCCCCCTGCAGGCCGATCAAAATCGGCTGCAAACTCATTTCCGCGCCCAACGGGGTGAGGTGCTGCTCGCAGGCCGCGAAACCTCGTTCGGCAAGTTCCGCTTCGGCCCTGGCCACCAGGGACGGACGGTCGCGCAGCTGCGCGAGCCGCTCCAGTGCTGCAATAGCCACGGCGTCGTCTCGCGAGCGTGCCATCCGCCGCAGGATCCACAACGCTCGGTCGGCCGACTCGGGCTGCTCGCCATTGGCTGCCGCCAGCAGATGGCCAGCCGCCGGCGTGCCGCATGCCATCAGCCGAAACGTGGCCTCCTCTCGAACCCGGTATCGAGCATCGTTCAGTTGCTCGATCCAACCGACAATCTCCTCGGTGGTCGCCGTTGCTCGATCGGCCGCGGTCGAATCGCCCTTCGCCACCGTGGCCGATGCCTCGGAATGAGCTTCCTGAGCGACAATTTCACGAGGCCACCCCCAGCAACCGGCCAACGAGCAAGCAGCTACGGCACGGCAAGCAGCCGCAAAGAACTTCTTCTTGAGGCATCGGTAGCGACTCAATTCGGTTCGTCCTTTTCGAGCTTGATGTTGCGTTGTGTGCTCCGACTTTCAAAATGTCGTACGCACCAACGCCTCTGTCATCTTACACGAAAGCCCCAGGGAGGTGATAATCCACTTTAGTCGATTGCCGGGAGCCGTTGTCTGGCACGGTTGCGGCGAACCGCGTGCCGTACCCTAGGAGGGAATCCGACTCATTGGTCTTCCACGTGCCTGCCCTTCACCCAATCAATACCTTGCTTACCGGCCAACCTGCCACGATGAACTTTGCCATTCTGGGGACCGACCCGCTCTTGTTGCAGCTTGCCCAGGCGGCCCGCGCTGCCGGGCATCACTTCGTTTGGATGGGCGATATTCGACCGACCGAGGCCGGGCCGCTCGCCGCTTTCGTATCCAGCCCCGCCGATCGCGCTGCCGAGTGGGAACTGCTGCTCGATCGCGCGACGGTTGACGGCGTATTCGTCGGCCGAGGAGCCGCCACGCCCGAGGCTCGCGCCGAACAGCTCAAACGCCTCGCGGCCGAGGCTGTCCCCATCCTCGCCACTCACCCCGTGCTCGGTTCCGTGATTCCGTACTACGAGATCGACATGGCCCGTTGCGAATCACGCGGCGTGATTCAACACTATCACCCCGTGATGAACGATCCGCTGGTTTCCCAACTCGCCGCGTGGGTCGAGCACGGGCATCCCCAGGCTGGCCGAATCTCTCAGCTCACCTGCGAACGCGCGGCCAGGGGAACCTCGCGCGAGCACGTGCTCGCGTGGTTGGCGCGCGACATCGAACTGATCGCCCAGATCGCGGGCCACATCCGTCGGGTCAACGCGGTTGGGCCGGCGGTGACCGACCCTTCCTTTGCCTCGCTGCAAACGCTGATGACTTCCGCGAACCTGCCCGCGCTGCGCTGGTCGGTCGGCGTCGTTTCATCACAGGGCGAACGGTTGGAACTGAAGCTTCTCGGAGACCAAGGAACCATTGTGCTCGTCGGCCACTCCGCCTTGCCGGCGGAACCGACTCGGTGGGAACTCGAACTCATGAACGAAGGCGGCCGCACACAATTGCCGGTGCCCTCGTTCGACCCGGCGGCCCAGGCCGTCGAGCGATTTTTGCAGGCGATTACCGACCCCGACGTCGAATCGCGCTCGGCTCGATCCACTTGGGACTCCGCGATCCGATCGATGGAAGTGGTCGATTGTGTCGAGCTGAGCCTCGTGAAAGGCCGCACGATCGAGGTCGTTCAGCAGCAACTAACCGAGCAACTGGCCTTCCGCGGCACGATGTCCGCGTTCGGGTGCGGTTTGCTCATGCTCGCGTTTCTGTCGGTGGTTGCGGTTGCGCTGTTGGGTGGCGCGGAAGGCCTCATCGGCCAAAAGATCGCCCCCGCCTGGCCAGTGCTCATGCTGGCGATCCTCGCCTCCTTCCTCATCCTGCAAGCCGTCCCCTTTCTACTTGCCAACACAAGGCGAACCGGCCAAGACACCCGCGAAACGCGACACGGTACGCGCCGCTGATGGGATCATGTGGCCCGCTTGGATAGATAGCCGACCCGTTTCGGGTCGGCGAGGCGATACCTGCAGACTGAGAAGTTTCTGCGATCGTTTCGCCCGGCCGAAACGGCCGGGCTATGTACTTCCTGGCCCTGGGGGCGGGCTGTGTCTTGCCCAGGATGCTTCCGCCGTTGTGTGGCTGAGGTTACGGCGGGCTTGCAACGCACTCATGCGATGAAGCAGGCGAGAGGATGAACGTGGTGGTCGGTGACGTTACCGATACACCGATACGTACAGGCTATAGCGTTCGCAAGGCGTCCAGCA
>JADZFK010000252.1 GCA_020849945.1 Pirellulales bacterium
AACCAACTTATTCGCTGCAACATGAGGGGGCACCCCAGCATTTCTGCCACGATTCATGCCCTATTTCCTTCGTGTTCTTTGTGTTCTTTGTGGTATTGTGGTTTGACTTAGCGCTGTAGTACTAGACAGGCCCGGTATAATTGAAAGGGTCGAACGGTTTATGTGGAAAGGGTTGCGGCAGTGGGGCGTTGGCCGCTCCGTGGTTGCGGCAACATATTCGTATGATTATTCCTGATCTGGCATGGGCCATTCTGTTGATGTTTGCGGGCTGCGCGCTCGTGGTGCTCGAGGTGTTCATACCCTCGGGCGGCATCATCAGTGTGCTTTCGGCGGTGGCGTTCATCGCGTCGATCATCATCGCCTCGTGGGAAAGCCCCACGACGGGCCCGAAAACCGGTCTGGCGTTTGCGGCCGCGACCGTCTTCCTCGTGCCGATACTGGTGGGAATGGCCTTCAAGATTTGGCCGCATACGCGATTCGGAAAAGCCTTCTTGGGAGAACTGCCGACGGATGACGACGTGCTGCCGACCGATTCGCGGCGGGCACTCGTGGGCCGCGTCGGCGTCGTGCGATCGAAAATGCTTCCCAGCGGCGCGGTCGAAATCGATGGCCAAATGGTCGACGCCGTTTCGCAAGGCCAGGCGATCGAGCCTGGCACCTACGTGGTCGTGCTCGAAGTACGAGCGAACCGCGTAGTCGTGCGGCCTGCCGATAAGGACCAGCGGCCCAGTCACCCCAGTTCGCGCGAGATCGACAACCTGCTCAATCGCCCGATCGAAGACCTGGGCATCGACCCGCTCGAAGAGCCGCTGGCATAACCCAGGGCGGGGTTGCCTAAAGTGCCGTAGCCCCGTAGTCTGCTTGTTTGATAGACTCATGTGTGGCGATGGGGCTGCGGGGTCGAGCGGTTCTGGTGGGAGGTATCGACCCAGCAGAGTATTTTCCTCCCGCTCCAGGCCCTTCCCCAATAGCGCTCCTTCCGTTTGGCGTGCTTTGCATCTAGCCATTGAACTTTCCCAACTGTTGTCGCCGATGTCTGACGCCGAAGCCCTAACACCTGCCCAATCTCCGCTGCGTCGGCTTACGGGCGTCCAGATTATTGGCAGCGGCAGTTTCGTGCCCGACCACGTGGTGACGAACGAAGCGCTCGCGCGGCTGGGCTGCGACGCGGAGTGGATCATCCAGCGAACGGGAATCCGCGAGCGTCGGCACGCGCCGCCGGAAATGAGCACGAGCGATATGGCCGTGGCGGCGGCCGAGCGGTGTTTGCAGGCCGCGGGGATCGATCGGCGGCGGATCGACTTGCTGGTGCTGGGCACGCTTTCGCCCGATTACCTTCTTCCGGCCACGGCCACGGCCGTGCAAACGCGGTTGGGGCTTTGCTGCCCGGCGATGGATGTGTCGGCAGCGTGCGCCGGCTTCTTATACGCCTTGGTGACCGGGATGCAGTACGTGGCGACCGGGTGCAGCGAGTACGCGCTGGTGATTGGCGCCGACACGAACAGCCGGGTGATGAACCCGGATGACAAGAAGACCTACCCGCTGTTCGGCGATGGTGCGGGTGCCGTGCTGGTCACGCGTGGCAGCAGCGAGCAAGGATTGGTTTCTTATACGCTTGGCGCCGATGGGATGGGCGAGAAGTTGTTGGTGCGATTGGGCGGAGGCTCGCGTTCGCCGTTGGTGAACGGAAGTTGCGCGCCGAGCGACTGGTTCGTGCGGATGGATGGTCGGCCCGTGTTCAAGTGGGCGGTGCGATTGCTGGAAGATTCGTCGCGGCAGGTGCTTTCGGCGTCGGGCTATACCACCGATGACGTGAATCTGTGGATATTCCACCAAGCGAACATACGGATTCTCGATGCGGCCGCCGACGCCCTGGGGGTTGGGCGCGAGAAATGTGAAACGCATATCGACCGGTATGGAAACACGTCGGCCGGCAGTGTTCCGATCGCGCTGGATGAATCGCTTCGCGCGGGCCGTTTCGGCCGTGGCGACCTGCTGATGCTCAGCGGCTTCGGCGGCGGCCTGGCCTGGGGCACCGCGCTGGTGCGATGGTGAGGAAGCCATCAGCTCTCAGCTCTCAGCCGTCAGTAAGAACATGTGTATGTTCGTTCCCGCGCTAAACTAACGACTAACGACTTTCAATACGCAATGTCCAAAATTAAGAAACTACCTTCGCGCAGCCAGGTTAAGCCTGATGATACCTGGGATCTTTCCACGCTGTTTAAGAATGATGCGGAGTGGGAGAAGGCATTCGTGGCGTGGGAGAAGCAGATTCCGCGCTACGAGAAATATCGCGGCACGCTTGGAGATGGCCCCGACGCATTGGCCAAGTGCTTTGAGTTCGACTCGGAATTCGATCAGGCTGGCGAGCGGTTGGGAACTTATGCACACCTAAAGACGACCGAGGACATGGCCGACAGCTGTTACCAACGGATGAGCGGCCGATACGAACATGCGGCCACGCAGGCTGCCGAGGCGGCGAGTTACATCCGGCCAGAGATTCTGGCGCTTTCGGATAAGAAGCTGAAGGAATATGTCGAGTCGAAGGCACTCAAGCCGTATCGGTTGCAGCTCGAACGGCTTATTCGCCACAAGCCCCATACGCTTGGCTCGGGCGAAGAGAAGCTGCTCGCGATGCAAAGCGAAATGGCTGGGGCGGCCGACAGGGTGTTCCGGCAACTCACGGATGCCGATTTCAAGTTTGGCATGTGCCGCAACGAACGGGGCGAGCAGGTGGAGCTGTCGCACGCATCGTTTGCCAGTTTTTTGCGTTCGCCGAA
>JADZFK010000253.1 GCA_020849945.1 Pirellulales bacterium
ACCGTCCGAAGACCGTGGCTTTTCGTATAACCCGATGGTAGCCCAGTTTCGCTACCAGAAAAACAAGTGGCGGGGACAGGATTCGAACTATCGCAAGATTCGCCGAGAAATTCAACAACCGCGGACCAAAGCGGCGCAGAATCCGGCGCACTCGACGCACAAAATCGCCCGTGTGACGCCGATTTGGACGAGGTCGTCCAGTCGTGGCCCTCGCTGCCCGAAGCCATCAAGGCGGGCATCCTGGCGATGGTGCGGGCGGCCCAGTAACAAGGCACCACCCGCCCGGCATCGCGTGACGTTGGCCAATTAGTTATTGGAATTGATTAGGGGTGCCGAGGGGGCCCCGCGACCTCGGAAAACTTTACCACGCGCCCGGCCACTCGCTGCTAGTAGCGTATCACTTATCTCGCCCGTCCACGAATCGAAATCGCAATCTACTTTTGGAGAACAAGCCGATGGCCGGCAGACCACGAACGATGGCAAAGCGGGTGCAGCAGCTATTGGAACGGCATACCAAGCTGGCCGAAGAACTGCGCCGCCTAGGAAAATACCATGAACCCACACCGGGCAAGCGATGGGACCTCGAAGTGCCGGGCGGAGATGTTGACCCCTTACCCGCGTTGTGGCGAGCAGCCATTTTCAAGGTCAATTGTGCCCAAGATTCCATTGAAGACTTGCTTTGTTTCTTGGAATTGAAGGTCGATACGGGAGACGATCTAGACGATGAGCGGGACGCAGACTCTGAGCCGCCAGTGCATGACACCGCTGCCCCTTCCGACGGTAAGCAATCCGCGCCGCTCAGCCCAGTAGCCGAGTGGGAACCAGCGGCCGAAGCGGATGCACCAACACACCCTGAAACCTAGCGCCCGCCGCTGCTGCTTCCCTCTCGCGTGCGCGTGCGCGCGTGAGGGAATTTCTTGCGTAATGGGTCGGCTTTTCTGTTAGAATCAGGTAGTCGGGTCGCGGTTCGCTACCGCATACGGTCGCCCGGCTGCACGTGGTTCGCACCTGCCCACGGTGGCCGGTCGATCGGCCCGGCGGAAAGTAGGTGCTTCGATGTCCGCCGCAATCTATTCGCGGCTGCTGGCCGAGTTCCAGCGGGGTTTTCACGAATCGACCGACGCGCGGGCGAGCGTGGAGATTCGCTCGCCGGGGAGTTTTCATCGCGGTTGGGAACCAAGTGAGCTGGATACGGTCAATTACGAGACCGAGGCCGTAATTGCATCGGTCGCAGTGCCATACTCCGCTGACAACGACGCATCGACCCACGCCGTTGCGGTAACGACGCGCGAATACTGGCGGCCGCCGGAGCTACTCGAAAGGTTCAAGCAGTCGTGCAGCGAAGCGGGGGCGATATTGCCGCTGGCGATTCGTAGCCGACTTGCTCTTGATTGGGAAATAAGCCGTAACCCGATTGCGTGTTGGATGTCGCTGCTGACGTGGCTTCACGGTTTCACGGTTCGTGACCCCGACGGTCGCTATCTGGAACACCAACTAATCACGAACCCTTGGCAGGCATCTGCCGACGCCATCGAATACTTGCGCCTCAACACCGATTCGCCCGGATGGCCGGATGAAGCGGAGCCAGTGTCGGCCGGTGGTGATGCGAGCGCTGGCGACGAATCGGCTGTATTCAAATTGCAGGCGTTCGCCATTGCCTTGCGGCTGGTCGGTGAGAAGACGACAGCCATTGACGCCGCACTACGTCCGATCATTACGGAGCAGCAATCCGAGATAGATCGGTTGAAAGCGGATTACCGCGACGTGGTACAACGCATCGAATCCGATTGGGAAGCCGAGTTTGGCGAACCGTACCCGAAGGACATTGACGACTGGTATCGGTGGGCCTGGCGAGCTGGCTTCCCCAGCGAGCGGATTCTAAAAGGCGATTGGAAGTTGAGCGAATTGTTCCCTTGCATTGAGGGCTACCTGCTGAAACTCCGCGACCAGCATGGATCCGCTGAAGCGCAGACAACGGGCCAAGACGGGCCGGCGGAAGCGGCGGGCGATAGGCCAGCGCCCACGAAAGCCAAGCGAAGCACGGAACGGGGCGAAGGCCGGGCGAAGCTAATTGCGGCCCTGACGAAGCATCACAAGTACGCCGACGGCGGTTGCCTGAACCTGGAACCGATCGGCAACAATGAACTGGCCCGGCTGGTGGGAGTGGACCAAGCGACCGCATCGGCATTTTTCAAGCAACAATTCAAGGGGCATGGCAAGTACAAGGCGGCTTGTGCCGATGCAGCACGATTGGCGGTGGCGTTGAAGTTGCTGAATGGCGAATTCGCTCCCCATCTTCTCTATGGGAGCAAGCCCCCCGGCGAAGACGAACGCGACGAAGATTAATCGGCCGCGCGTTGGATCGTTGGGTATCGTTTGCCCAACACCCGAATACTTTTCTTTGCCGTGCCGACGCTGGCGTTTCTCGGCGTTACCGCACGAAGTGCTAGCCGTTGGGCATCTTTTTGCTGAACGCTGCGCCAACGTATATGCGGGCCGCACTTCGCGGCAAGCAACCAAGACTGAGGAACGAACGATGCAAGAGCAGGTAACTAAGCCCGCGCTGCTGGTGGCCCCCCGCGACGCGGCGCGGATGCTGGCGGTATCGCCACGCAAGTTGTGGGCGATGACCTTCGATGAAACGCCCGGGCTGCCCCACGTGCGTTGCGGGCGACTGGTCCGCTATTCACCGGATGACCTGCGCCGATGGATCGACGCACGGCGGGAAGGGGGCGACGATGAACTACAATAACACAAACAAAACACAATGGAAAAGAGTATCAGGGCGGCACCGCTGCCCTATCTGCGGCAAGCCGGATTGGTGCCTTTACGCCGGCCCCGGTGATTCCCCCACGGCGGCTATTTGCGCGCGAGTGGAATCGGACCGAATGGTCGGTAGTGAGGGCGCGGGGTGGCTGCATCGACTGCGCGATGACCGCGACTGGCAAGATCGGCCTCAGCAGCGACGGGTGAAAGCCGCGACGCCCCCCGCGCCGGCACAAGAGTTTGCGCGTATGGCGGAGGGGTGGCACAGGGTGCTCGGCCCACTCCACCGTGAACATATCGCGCAAGAGCTGGGCGTGAACCCTAAGGCACTCGAAATGATGCAGGTAGGCTGGAGCAGTGAGCATCGCGCTACCAGCTGGCCCATGCGCGATGGCAACGGCCGGGTGTGTGGTATCCGTTTGCGCCAGGCCGATGGCAATAAATGGTCAGTGCGAGGCAGCAAGAGCGGGCTATTTGTAGCTAGTAGCCATGATCCGTTCGGCGGTGGCGCTCTGCCCGGCACGCTGGTTATCTCCGAGGGTGCAACCGACGCGGCGGCGTTACTGAGCCTCGGCGTGGAGTGTTACGGCAGGCCATCGTGTAATGGCGGCACCGAAGCCCTCGTCGAGTATTGTTCGCCCCACACGTGGGAGCGGGTAGCTATTATCGCCGATGCCGACGCCCCCGGCCAGCGTGGCGCGCGATACCTTGCGGCGCGATTAGTGGGCTACGCCCCCGGCGGGGTGAAGATATGTACGCCCCCGGCAAAAGACGTGCGCGAATGGATTCGCGGTGGGGCGACGGCTGAAGATATAAACGCCCTCATCGAGGGCGCCCCCCTGATGCGCCTAACGTACAGCACGAAAGGGGGCACGCGATGACCGGCAACAGTGAGGTTCACCAAGAATCGCCTGAGCTTGTTTTTGAGTTCTCGCCCAACGGCAAGGCGACCGGAACGACCGTTACGGCACGGATCGGCGAGGATGTTATCTGCGTTGATAAGTTCGACCCTGCGAAAAGTAAATCGCGCTCGGCGTTTGTGGATTCGGTCTGCAAAGCACGGCCCGGCGTACAACGCGCAGAGGTGGAACGAGTGCTAACCGCCCATGCCGCAGAGCACACGGCTCGGCAGCACAAGGCAAGCGATAAGCCGCCCGAGGCCAACGCCGATGACCTGTTGCGAAAGATGCCGGGGCACGTGCGCGATGACGCGCGGGCTACGCTCGAATCGCCCGACCTGATGAAAACCATCATCGATGACGTGGCAGCTATCGGCGTAGCTGGCGAGCGCGAACTGGTGGCGACAATCTATTTGGTTGGCACGTCCCGGTTGTTGCCGCGCCCATTGGCGGCGATTGTGCAAGCCCCATCATCCAGCGGCAAAAGCTACGTTGTCGAAAAGGTAGCCTCACTATTCCCGCCTGAGGCCGTCATTCACGCAACGGCAATGACGGCGCAAAGCTTGTACTATCTTGAACCTGGCGCGTTAAGACATAAGTTTATCGTCGCCGGCGAACGTTCGCGCGTAGAAAACGACGATACGGCCGAAGCCACTCGAGCGTTACGCGAAATGATCGGGAGCGGCCGACTCACGAAACTTGTCCCCATGAAAGAGGGCGGCAAGATCGCTACGCAACGAATCGAGCAGGAAGGCCCAATTGCGTACATCGAAACGACCACCCTGGCGAAGATTTTCGAGGAGGACGCGAATCGATGTTTACTACTCTCTGCCGACGAACGCAAACAGCAAACCGCCCATATCGTTTCTCGGCTCGCTGCGGGCTACATCAGCGGGCAGGCGGGCGCGGCGGACCTGGTTATTCAACGGCACCATGCTATTCAGCGCATGATCCAGCAAAGGCCCGTGGTAATCCCGTTTGCCGACCAGATTGCCGCCCGGTTCGATTGCGAACGGGTGGAGGCCCGGCGGGCGTTTCCGCACCTAATGGGAACGATTCAAGCATCGGCGTTACTCCACCAGTTCCAACGGAAGGCCGACGGCGACGGCCGGGTCGTGGCCGACGTTGCTGACTACCAACTAGCCCGGCACCTTGTGCGTGGGCCGTTGGCCCGACTGTTGGGCGGGCAGATCAGCGGCGCGGCACTCCGTTTCTACGATCGGGTTGTGGCATGGGCTGACGGCAGATTCACAACCACCCAAGCCGCGAAGAAAGATCATAAGGCCCCGCAGAATGTCCGTGGTTGGTTGGTAGAACTGGCTGAGGCGGGGGCGGTGGATCAACTGGACCCCGCCAAGGGTTGCCGTCCCGCTGCTTGGAAGTTGACCGGCATAAGCCGCGATGACCTTGTAGCTGGTAGCTGCGGGCTAATCGAGGCGGACGAAATAAAAATATAGTTCTCTCACCCCCGTTTTCAGGGTTCGACAACGTGTTTACCCCGTATTCTACAGCGTATTTGCGGAACCTACCCCCAATGTTCCGCAAGGGTTCCGCAGTGCGACAAACCCGTTTGTGGAACTGTGGAACCCAAGCCGAACGTAGGGCCTACATTCCGCAAATAGCGAACCCCTCTAGCATAAAACCCTTGTCGAACGTGCAAAACGGGGGAATAAGAATATGAAATTAAATCTTGACGCAATTTTTGGAAACGAACCCGGGCTGATCGTGCCATCGGTGCCCGAACCTGCCCCGGCCCCGCCCTCGCCGACAAGCGACGCCGCAGCGACGCCTACGAAAGCGGTCTGCCGTTGCGGCTCAACCACCTGGCGTGACGTGGTGCTACGTCATGCCCCGCACAACGGAACCACGATCCGGCGGGACTGTGGCCGATGCGGGCGGTTCGTCGCGTTCCCAATCTGGTATGGCGGGACTTTACACAACGAAAAGTAACGACTAGAATGGCGGCATGGCCAAGAAACGAACAAAACTTGTAAGCGACCAGATACGTCAGGCAATCGACGATTCCGGCCTGACGCGGTATCGCATCGCCCAAGAAACCGGAATCAGCGAAACCACGCTGGCGTTGTTCTACAACGGTCAACGCGGGTTGCCGATGCGAACCCTGGACACCTTGGGCGAGTTCCTTGAACTGAAAGTAACATTGGGGCGCAAGCCCAAAGCGAAAGACAGGTAAGAAATGGCCAGTATCGCACGCGACAAGAACGGTTGCCGGCGGATTCTGTTTATCGCCCCGGACGGCAAGCGGCCGACGATCCGGCTGGGCAAGGTTTCCCAGCGCACGGCCGAAGGCATCAAGTACCGCGTGGAGCAACTGCTTGAAGCACTCCAATTCAATCGGTCGATGGAACCCGACCTGGTTGAATGGGTGAAGGGGTTGGAACCACCATTGGCAAAGAAACTCGCCCGCGTTGGGTTGATTCCCAATCCCGAAGCCAAGCCGTCGGCAACGCTGGGGCCATTCCTGAAAGCATACATCGACGGCCGGGCCGACTTGAAGCCGGCAACGAAGATCGTGCGCGGGCAAGTCATTCGGGACT
>JADZFK010000254.1 GCA_020849945.1 Pirellulales bacterium
AGCGATAAGCCAACCGAGCTTGTCGCTCGTCGCGGATGCAACCGTCGAAGTACTCCTTGCCTTTGGCATCTCGCCAAAAACTCGTAAGACGAGCGGGAAGCAAGTCGTTAACCAACTTGGCGACCGATCCGTGGATTCGCTGCATCATGCGGGGCAAGTTCTCGCCCGAACGCAGGTAACCCAGCGTGTGGTAGTGGTTATCGAGTAGCGAAGTGACCCACGGCACAAAGCCGAACTCTTGGGTGTAGTGGCTAAAGCGGTTCCAGAAGAGTTCTTTGGCGGCTTCGCTGGCGAAGGCGGGGAAGCGGTCTCGGCAGCGAGCGGTGATGAAGTAGACTTGGTTATCAACCAGCCAATGCTCGTAACGCTTGCGATCCTTGTACGCGAGATTTGAGCTGCGCGAGAGGTGCCGGATCGACTTGCCCATTCCGGGGATTTTAGAGTGGCACCGGATCTGCGCCAATCGCCCTCGCCTGCTGAAGCAGGCTCGCTGAGAGGGGTGGGGCGAGACCGCTTTAGCGGTCGGGGCGTGGGGCTAAGGTGCCAACAGCAGCCGGCCCGGGGCGGCGAGGAAGCTTTTCACTTCGTTCGTGAAGCGGGCGGCGGCGGCGCCATCGACGAGGCGGTGGTCGTACGTGATCGAGAGAGGCATGATCAATCGGGGTACGACCTTGCCATCAAGCACCTGGGGCAGCATCCGTGAGCGGCCAACAAGCAGGATCGCAACCTGCGGCGGGTTGATGATCGGCGTCGAGTAGCTGCCGCCGACCGATCCAAGGTTGCTGACGGTGAACGTGCCGCCCCTTAACATGTCGAGGTCAAACTTGCCTTCGCGCACGATACGGGCAAGTTCATCAATTTCCGAGGCGATTTGGGAGATGCTCTTACGATCGGCGTCGCGCAGCACGGGCACAACCAATCCGCGATCGGTATCGACGGCGATGCCGATGTTCACGTATTCCTTGTAGATGATGGTGTTCGATTCCATGTCCACCGAGGCGTTGAGCGTGGGATGGCGGCGGAGCGACGACGCGATTGCCTTGATAACGAACGACATCGCGGTGAGCTTGATCCCACGGTCGGCGTAGTCGGCCTTGCTTTGTTCGCGAAGGTCTTCGAGATCGGTGACGTCGGCGTCATCGAAGTTCGTGAGTTGCGGTATCGTGGTGTACGATTCGACCATGTTGCGGGCAATGGTTTGCCGCATCCGAGACATTTTCTCGAGTCGCACGCCGCCGAAGTCGTCGGTGTTGGGCGATCCGGGAGGCGTCACTCCGCGGGGCAAGGCGGCAGCCACCTGCTCGTTGGTTTCGCGCACATGGTTGCGAACATCTTCAATCGTGACGCGGCCGCCGGGGCCACTGGCTCGAACGCGGCGGAGATCGACGCCGAGTTGGCGAGCGAGGCGACGAACGGCGGGGCCGGCCGCGGCCGAGGCGTGGCCATCGCCGGGGATGGAATCATCGAAGTCCGGCTCCTCTTCGGCAACGGGCGGAAGTGGCCGACTAGGGATGACGACGGGTGCGGCTTGCTCCTCGGGTTTGAGATCGGGCTCGTGTTGTTTGCGTGTGGGTGGAGGCGATGCTTTGGTGGGTGGGGATGGTGGGGAAGAGGGCGACGAGGGTGGTGGTGAGGGGGGAGATACTGTGGTAGTTCGCTCAGTTCGTTCAGTTCGCTCGCCTGCTGAAGCAGGCTCGCCAGGTTCGAATTCCATGATGGCGGTGCCGACGGCGATGGTGTCGCCTTCGCCCACGAGGATCCGCGTGATCGTGCCCGCCTGTGGCGCGGGGATCGGCATGGTGGCTTTGTCGGTTTCGACCTCCATCAGGTCATCGTTGGCCTTCACGGTATCGCCTTCGTGGACGAAGATCGTGAGGACGTCGCCGGAAGCAATGTTCTCGCCAAGGTTCGGAAGTTTAATTTGGGTGGGCATAATTGATGGAGGATTGAGAATACGGGATGAAGAGGGCAGGGACAAGGTATTTCATTCCCCGCCCCCTGAATCCTACATCCTGCATCCTTGTTTACGCATACAATGCAGACGACTTCTCCGGATCGATGCCTAGATCCTTAACGGCTTGGGCCACGCATTCAGCGTTGCACTTGCCTTGCTTCATGAGTTGGTAAAGCGAGGCAAGGGTGATGCATTCGGCATCGACTTCGAAGTGGCGGCGGAGGGCGCCGCGGCTTTCGCTGCGGCCCAAGCCGTCGGTGCCGAGAGCAAACAGGCCGTCGGGAACCCAAGGGCTGATTTGCTCGGCCACGAGGCGGACATTATCGGAAGCGGCGATGCAAGGCCCTTCGAAGCCGGCGAGTGCTTTCTCGACGAATGAAACACGGGGCGATTCGGCCGGGTGAAGCATGTTCCAGCGTGTACACTCTTGGGCATCGCGGCGGAGTTCGGTGAAGCTGGTGACGCTCCATACGTCGCTGGCGATGGCGTATTTATCGGCCAGTATCGATTGGGCCTTAATCGCGTGGCGCAGAATGGCGCCGCTGCCAAAAAGTTGCACACGATTAGGGCCGCTCGCATGGACGCTGGAAACCTTGTGCATGCCGCGAATAATGCCCTCCTCGCAACCGGGCGGCATTTCGGGCATGTCGTAGTTTTCATTATGCAGCGTGATGTAGTACATGGCGGTTTCGTTATCTTCGTACAAGCGTTTGAGCCCGTCGAAGATGAGGACCGCGATTTCGTAGGCGTAGGCGGGGTCGTAGGCTCGCACGGTGGGAAAGGCCGTGGCATTGAGAAGGCTGTGACCATCTTGGTGCTGCAGGCCTTCGCCGTTGAGGGTAGTTCGGCCATAGGTGCCGCCAAGGATGAAGCCTTTGGCGCGGGCATCGGCGGCGGCCCAAATGAGGTCGCCGATGCGTTGGAAGCCGAACATCGAGTAGTAGATGAACATGGGGATCATGTTCACGCCGTGCGAGGAATAAGCGGTGCCGGCGGCGACGAACGACGACATCGAACCGGCCTCGGTGATCCCTTCTTCAAGGAGTTGGCCATCTTTCGCCTCTTTGTAGAAGGCGAGTTGATCGGAATCGACCGGTTCATAAAGTTGGCCGACGCTGGAGTAAATGCCGACCTGGCGGAAGAAGCCTTCCATGCCGAAGGTGCGCGATTCATCGGGCACGATGGGGACGATGTGTCGGCCGATTTGCTTATCGCGCAGCAGGTCGCCAAGGAGTCGGACGTAGCCCATCGCGGTCGACATTTCCTTGCCGGGGCCTCGGCTCACGAGCTTAGACATTGTTTTTTCGTAGTCGGCCATCCGGGGTACGCTCATGGTGACCGGCTTGACCGAGCGCGAAGGTACCGAGCCGCCAAGAGCCTGGCGTCGCTCGCGGAGATAGATCATCTCGGGGCTATCTTCGGGCGGGCGATAGAAGGGGACATCGGCCACTCGCTCGTCCGAGATGGGAATGCCGAACCGCGTGCGGAACTCGCGGAGTTCCTCTTCGTTAAGTTTCTTTTGGTTGTGGGTCACGTTGCGGCCTTCGCCGCCTTCGCCCAAGCCGTAACCTTTGATCGTCTTGGCAAGGATCACGGTGGGCTTGCCAGCGCACTCGACGGCCGCCTTGAAGGCGGCGTACACCTTTTCGGGGTCGTGGCCACCGCGGCGCATTTTTTGGAGCTTTTCGTCGGAGTAGGTTTTTACGAGGTCGAGCAGTTCGGGGTACTTGCCGAAAAAGTGTTCGCGGATGTAATCACCCGAGGAGACGACGTACTTTTGGTACTGGCCGTCGGGTACTTCCATCATGCGTTGTTGGAGGAGGCCGGTTTCATCGTGTTCGAGGAGCGGATCCCAATCGCCGCCCCAGATGACTTTGATGACGTTCCAGCCGGCGCCGCGGAAGGCGCCTTCGAGTTCTTGAATAATCTTTCCGTTGCCGCGCACCGGGCCATCGAGCCGTTGCAAATTGCAGTTGATGACGAAGATGAGGTTGTCGAGGCGTTCGCGCGCGGCGAGTGTGATCGCGCCGAGTGTTTCGGGTTCGTCGCATTCGCCATCGCCCAAGAAGGCCCACACATGTTTGTGCGAGAGATCGAGGATGCCCCGATCGGTAAGGTAGCGGTTGAAGCGGGCTTGGTAGATGGCCATGATCGGGCCGAGGCCCATCGAAACCGTCGGAAACTCCCAGAACTCGGGCATCAGCCAGGGATGTGGGTAGGAGGAGAGGCCGCCCCCAGGTTGCAACTCGCGGCGGAAGTTGACAAGATTCTGTTCGGTAAGGCGACCCTCCAAGAACGCGCGGGCGTACATGCCGGGCGAGGCGTGGCCTTGAAAATAGATTTGATCGCCATCAAAACCGCTTTCGCCCCGGCCGCGCAGGAAGTGGTTGATCGCCACTTCGTAAAGATTCGCACTCGAGGCATACGTGGAAATGTGCCCGCCAATACCGGCGAAGTCGCGGTTCGCGCGGGTGACCATCGCCATCGCGTTCCACCGCACAAAACTCTTGATACGCCGCTCGAGTTCGCGCTTGCCGGGGTAACGCGGTTCTTTATCGCGCGGAATCGTGTTGACGTAAGGCGTGGTGGCCGTAAAGGGGAGTTCGACCCCGTTGCGGATGGCGGCCTCTTCCAACGTGGCCAGCAGTTGTTGCACGCGCTCGGGGCCTTTGCGCTCCAGCACGTAATCCAGCGATTCGAGCCACTCGGCCGTTTCGGCCGGGTCGACGTCGTTCGGAATCGGCGAATTGTTTTTGGCGGCGTCAACTTGAGCCATGCTGGCTGTTCCTGCGGTTAACATTCACCACGGAGACACAGGCACACAGAGAAAAAAGAATGATTTGTCATTGGCATATAGAAAGGTGTCATTGGCCATTTCTGAAAAGACTAATATCAAAAGGCTAATGACCAATGACTAATTGTTTTCTCTGTGTTCTCTGTGTCTCTGTGGTGAGTTCTTCGTATCACTTTCGTTTTGGTCGATAAACTTCGGTCGCCGTGCCCAGGTGTACTTCAGCGGCGAAGGCCAGCGTTTCGCTGAGCGTGGGGTGGGCGTGGATCGAGTCGGCGATGTCGCGGATCGAACAGCCCATTTCGATGGCCACAACCGCCTCGGCGATGAGTTCGCCGGCACCCGAGCCGACGATCCCGCAACCGAGCACTCGGTCGGAAGTGGGGTCGATGACCCAGCGGGTCATGCCGTCGGTGCAGCCGTTGGCAATGGCGCGGCCACTGGCCTGCCAGGGGTAAATGGCACTGGCCACTTCTCGCCCCGCGCGCTCCGCTTCGCCAAGCGTTAGGCCAGCCCAAGCAATCTCGGGGTCGGTGAACACGACAGCCGGGATCGCTTGCGGTTCGAAAGCGGCGGGCCGCCCCGCGATCACTTCCGCGGCAATCTTACCCTCGTGCGAGGCTTTGTGCGCCAGCATCGGTTCGCCGGCCACGTCGCCAATCGCGAAGATGTGCGGGTCGGCCGTGCGCTGCTGCTCGTTGACGACGACGAAGCCCTTGTCGTTGACCTTCACCTGCGTGTTTTCCAGGCCGATGCCCGACGTAACGGGCCGCCGTCCAATGGATACGAGTACGCGGTCGAATGACGCCTGGGGGTTCTTTTCTTCATTCGGCATTCGTGCTTCGCCATTAGGAAGCGGACCTCCCATCGTGACCTTTACCTTGTTGCCTTCTGCTTCAAGGGCGGTAACTTTCGTGCCGAGGTGAATTCCGGCGAAGCGTTCACGCAAACGTTTTTCGAGCGGTTTCACAAGGTCTCGATCGGCACCGGGCAGCAGGCCTTCCATCAACTCGACCACGGTGACCTTCGAGCCGAGTTCGGCATAAACGCTACCCATTTCGAGGCCGATGTATCCGCCCCCGATCACAAGGAGCGACTCGGGAATATCCTCAAGAGCGAGCGCGCCAGAGGAATTCATGACGCGAGGCGAATCAATCTTGAACATCTTGGGCATGGCCGGCACGCTGCCGGTGGCCAAGATGCAATGATCGAACGTGAGCCGCTCGCTATCGTAAGTATTTTTGTCGCCACCTTCGAGTTGAAGCGTTTGCGAATCGACGAAGATGCCCCGCGCATGAACCACGCGGACCTTACGACGTTTCGCCAATCCGGCGAGGCCCCCCGAGAGGGTCTCGATGATTTTTTCCTTGCGGGCGCGAACACGGTCGATCGAGATCACGGGTTTTCCGAACTCGACCCCCCAGTCGGCCAACTCAGCCGCATCGCGGATGACCTTGGCCACATGGAGCAACGCCTTGGAAGGGATGCAGCCGCGAAGCAAGCACGTGCCGCCGAGGCGAGGATTGGCTTCCACAAGCGTGGTTTGAAGGCCAAGATCGGCGGCCATAAACGCGGCCGCATAGCCCCCCGGCCCGCCGCCGAGGACTACGACTTGAGAGTGAAACGTCATAACTCGAATGCTGGTAATGCAGTTGTCTCGATAAACATCTAAGTTTACCCGTTTCGCCCAACCCGGCCAATGGGGAGATTCAGCCCCCAGGGCCGATCAGTTATTCGTGTTCGGGACAGCGAGAACTCACGAACCCGAAGCGTTAGCGAGGGAAAGTGTGCTTTTTCCCTTGCTGACGCTTCGGGCTGGTTTCCAATGCATTCGTCCAAATTGAAAAAGTGATCGGCCCTGATTCGGCACCCTGGAAGCCGGGGCCGACACGATTCAACGGTAAACAAATCTCACGCAACGCCGAGAAGTTGCTCCCTTCGCGCCTTCGCGTGAGACACTCCGATTCTTAACCCAGAATGTGGCGGAGTGCTGGTTCCAATTGTGGGTATTGGAATTGGAACCCGGCGGTGTTGAGGACGTGCGGTTCCACGCGGTTACCGCCGAGGAGCATGTCGTCGGCCATTTCGCCAAAGGCCAATCTTGCGGCCAATGCGGGCATCGGGAACAGAGTCGGCCGGCCAAGCACACGGCCAAGCGTCTTGGTGAATTCATGGTTGGTTACTGGCTCAGGGGCGGTGGCATTGACGGGGCCGACCACGGTATTCGCCGACGTGGCGAACTGAATGGATCGAACCAGGTCATCGAGTTCGATCCAACTAAAGAACTGACGGCCGGAGCCGATGACGCCGCCGAGACCGAACTTGAAAGGGGTAAGCATCTTGGCGAGCGCGCCGCCGTGTTTCGCGAGCACCACGCCGATCCGCAGGTTCACAACGCGGATTCCGGCATCGCGCGCACGGTGCGTGGCGGCTTCCCAGTCGCGGCACATATCGGCCAAAAATCCCGTCCCCGCTGCCGAGGCTTCATCCAGTCGTTCGTCGCCGCGATTGCCGTAGTAGCCGATCGCGCTGGCGGCGATCAGCACACTGGGCTTGGTCGCTAGACCGGCAAGCGTTTCGCAAAGAAGTTGCGTGGCGGGGACGCGGCTGTCGTATAGTCGCTGCTTGAACGTGGAGCTCCAACGCTGCCCCGCAATGTTTTCGCCGGCCAAGTGGACGACGGCATCGACGGAGGCAAACTCGGCCGCGTCGATCTTGCCTGCGGCGGGATCCCAGTGAATTTCGTTCTCGTCCGCTCGAGCAGCACGTCGAACAACCGGGCGAACAAGGTG
>JADZFK010000255.1 GCA_020849945.1 Pirellulales bacterium
AACTTGGACCATTAACCTGCATTTTCGGGTGAACGCGATAGCAGTGCGAATATCGAGGTTTCCGACGTGCCATCGGTAAGTGACGGCCTTGATTTTGCGTGCCAAAGCGAAAACTGATCGGCCCTGGAACACTCAACAACTGTTCTAGCAGAACGGAACCGCACGCTGCATACGATTTTCCGCGTTTGAGATCGGGTTTGAATGGGCTACAATGACACAGGGAGGTGTACGATGATTCGGGATATTCAAGAACGACAATCCGAGGTCCAGTCGCTATGCAAGCGTTTTGACGTTGCTCGACTGGAACTCTTTGGTTCGGCTGCTAGCGAAGGGGCATTCAACCCCCAGGAGAGTGATTTGGACTTCTTGGTCGAGTTCAATTCTCCTCTAGACCTGGGGCCTTGGTTATCGCGCTACTTCCAATTTCGAGAAGCACTTTTCAATCTGTTCGGGCGCCCCGTGGATTTGGTAATGACCTCGGCAATTAAGAGTCAACGGTTCTTGGAAGAAGCCGGTCGGACTCGCAGGTTGATTTATGGACCGTAAGTGCTACAAGCATCTTGAAGATGCCTGCGATGCCGCTGCATTTGTGGGAACGTCCGTTCATGGAAAAAGGTTCGACGCGTATCGGGCGGATAGGCTCTTACGTCAGGCGGTGGAACGCAATTTCGAAATCATCGGAGAAGCGGTTGGGCGCGTCGTTAAACTGTCCCCCGAGATTGCGACACGAATCAGTAACTATCAGCAAATCGTATCATTCCGAAACCTGCTCATTCATGGTTATGACCTCATCGACGACGCCCTGGTTTGGAATGTCATCCAGAATGATCTCCCAACACTAGAGGCCGAGTTAAGGATGTTACTGGCCGAGGAGCCAACCTAGCTGCTTGTTCGTTCAGGTGTATCTTCTTTTTCAAGGCACAGAAGGCAAGTTGTTTGGTCGTTTCACGTTCGGCTTCGCGTCGCGGCTATGCGGTTGATTGATCCTAGTTGTTCGGCGGCAAGGGCGGTGGCAGCAAGTCGGCGCCGGTGGGGTGCCTGTTTGGTTCCGGCAACATGGGAACGTCGAGCGGGGGTAGATCGACGGCGGTTGGTTGTGGTTCACGCTGACCTTCGTCGGCTTCATTTTCGTAAGGCAGCGCACAGGCGTCTGGCTCTTCGCATGGTGCATGGTCGGGTAGTTTGGTGAGGAAGGTGCGGAGCGGTTCTTGGTGGGGGATGCGGATGCCGCGGCCATCGAGTTCCATGGTGCCGAGTTGGAAGTCGAGGTTGAGGGTTTGGACTTCGTGATCGACCCAGACGCTGAGAAAGTCGTTTTGCACGTTCAGCAAATCGATGAGTGCGTTGACGAGGTCACGGGCGACGGTATCGCCGAACTGCGATTGCCCGCCGGGTTGCGTGGGTTGCCCGGGGGCCGAGGCTTGGACGGGGCGAGCAGGTTCGGAAAGGCGTAGCCGCGCAAGATCGACTTGCGTGATGGCCACGTGGACGGCCGCCCGCCGCAGTTCGAAATTGAGGTCGTCGAGTTTGAGTTGTCGTAGCGAGCCGCGCAAGTCGCGTTCGACACGATCGCGGAACTGGTAGTACTGGCGTTTGGCCTGTTGGTATTCGATGAGCGATTGTCGGTAGGTGTTGCGTTCGGCAAGTCTCGTGATGGGAGGATCGAACTGCAGGCCGGCGCGGAGTCGCCCGTTCGAGCCGCGAAGGTCGAAGGGATTGTCGCTTGCGTTTCGCAAGTCGCCGCTGAACACGAGGTCGAAATCACTTTCCAGGAAGTTCGCGTTAAACTGGATCAGCCGCCAGGCATCGACAACCGAGGCGCGAGCGTTCATCCAATCGCGGCGATAGCGGCTGGCGATGCAGTAGGCCTCGCGATCGTTGAGGTCGACCGGGTCGAAAGTGATGGCATCGAGCCTCGCCCGCGCTTGCAGCAGCGAAAGTTCGAGCAGCGATCCCGAGAGGCGATTGAGGACCGAGATCAATTCGTTGCGGAAGTTGGTCGTGGCCGTGTCCTGCGCCGAAGCCAGCTCATCGAAGCGGGCCCAGATGGCTGCCAACTGCTGTTCGAGGGTCACGTATTCTTGGGTCGTATCTGCAAACCGCTGGTCGAGCCGCTCGACGCTTAACAGTTCGGGGTCGATGTTGGCCTTCTTGGTTTCGGCGCGGCCGGCCAGTCGTTCGAGAAATGCCCGCCGCGCGGGGAGGGCCGCTTTCAAGCGAGCCAGATCGAGTTGGGCCACGGCAAGTTGCGTTTGCGAAGCTCGCCGAATCTCGGTACCGCGCTTCACGAATGTTTCGATGTCGGCCGCAGTGAACGCGCGGCGAATCTCCTCGCGTTCGGCGTCCTGCTTCGCGGCAGGTTCGTCGGGCACCCCCTTGGGTGAGTCGCCTGCTCCGCCTTCGCGCAGTTCGGTAAGCTGGTCGGTAAGCCTGATTTGCAGTTGGGCCAGGTCGGGATCGAGCAGGTTGAAGTGGTCGAGCAGCGGGTCGGCCACCTTCAAGTCGAGCGATGGCGGAAGGCCGTGCAACAGCTTGAAGTTATCGAGGCCATCGGCATATTGGTTTTCGTTGTTGAGCAGTTGGCTTTGAGCGTTGTAGAGCGCCTGGCGCGCGAGGTCGACTTGAAAGCGATCGATTCGGCCCGCTTCGTAGGCGGCTTGCAGTTGTTCGAGGCTATCGCCGAGGCCGGCAATGTTCGAGTATTGGTTGCGAATGACCTGAGCGGTTTGCAAGAGGCCGATATAACCGCCTGCTTGCTGGGCGCCGGCACCGCCGGTGAAGCCGAAGACTTGCCCTTGCTGGTTGAAGCCGACGCCGCCGACGCGGCCGAAGCCGCCGACGCCGACGCCGCTGAAGCCTTCAAGCCCGCTGCCACCGAAGAAACCGCCGCGGCGGTTTGGCCCTTGGCCGGGGTCGCGGCCGGTGACCACATTGAGGTAGAAGCCGCGTTGGTAGTGCTCCATCTGCCGCACGTTGGAGAGTAGAGCACGTTCGGAGATGGTGAGACGTTCGAGGACTCGCGCGCGGCCGCCGGCGCGGAGTAGGGGTTGGATCAAGTTGAAATCGAGGATGGTGCTGCTGGAGTAGTCGTCTGGGCCGGCGAATTGCCACATGAGCGAGTTGGCGAAGCCGACGACGATTTCGCCGCCTGTGGCGGTAAGTTTTTCGACGCGAAAGCGGTTATCGGGCCGCGAGGGGTTCACTTCAAACACGCTCGAGCCGCCCGCTTTGCCGGCGCGAATTGGGCCTTCCGAGGTGAAGAACACGCTCGACCCGCCGAAGAATTGCGAGTCGAATCGGAACCGTTCGAACGTGACATCCAACCCCGAAAGATAAAGCGTTTCGAGCTGCTGCTGGTACTGCGGCGACTCGAGCAGCGCGACCTGCACCGCGCCGGTAAGGTCGAGCACGACGTTGCCCGCGGCGTCGCGCGGCAAGTGCTCCAACCACGAGGGGTTCTCGACGTAAGGCGTCTTGCCCATGTGCTTCCAACAGGGTGCGCCCGGCTTGCAATCGACGCAATGCATGAGCTGGTGCGAGATCGGATCGTCGGGCGGCATCGGCGGGCAATCGGGGCTATTGGGGTCGAACATCCGCGACTTCGGGTCGACATCGATCCGGAACGTGCCCGGCGCGCCGCCGAGGGCGACGGTTTTGTTATCAATGATGCAGTTCACTTCGCGGTCGGCCTGCCGACGATAGTGCGGCCGCGTGCAGCCTGGCAGAAAAACCAGCAGCAACAAAAGGCCGCAAGTGCATCGCCGCCAAAACAGCCCAGCCGTATCGGCCTGCCAATGACATAGCCCGGTCGTTCCGCCCGGTTGAACAAATAGCCCGGCCGTTCCAGCCGGTCCGTTACCGCACGAGAAACTTGAACCACGGAGGCACGGAGGCACGGAGAAGGAATTCATCATGCGGCGTCCTCCATGCTGGGCCAACAGGCGGGCTGCTTGGAAGGCTTGGCGGCCTGATTGGACTCGTGCAGCGGGATTGTAATAGGAGTAGTCCGAAGCTCGGCTACGAATGTTTCGCCGGCCGGGGCGAGTTGCCAAGCGTTTCGCCTGCGATCGTCCGGCGTGGCGATCGAAACGATCAAGCCGCGAACTCGCAATCGTTCCACCGTTGTGCTGACCTGAGCGGGAGAATACCCCAGCGCCTTGGCCATCGCCGATTGATCGCAGCAACCAGCCGGTTCCCGAAGGGTGCGGTCCTCATCTTTCGCCCTTGCACACAGGCACCACAGCAATTGCAGCTCAGACTCGGTCAGGCCGAATTGATCGCACCATTTGGCCAGTACACGAGCGGCCAGCCGGCCTCGCGCTGCCGACTGGCAAAGGGCGTTGATTTCGGTAAACTGATCCATGCAGCTCTAGTTCTACGTTCACGGCAGGAAGTTCGGAGAACGGCAAAGTAGGAACACAGAGTGGGCCTGCTACCTTCACGCCGGCGCCTGGCAATCCACTTGGTTCATTCCCGAACGATTCAGCACTTAATAATTCGGGTACAAACGCTTCAAACTTGAACGATTGCTTCGCCCATGCTAGCGCTGCTGGCGATTACCATGAGCTTGGCCTACAACGGGGGATAAATGAAAAACGCCCAAGTGACACTGGCTTGAAAGGATCGATGAAATGCGTTTACGTAGATTGCTGTGGTTGCTTCTTGGATTTGCATTGATGATGGTTGCCATGAATCGAGAATCGAATAGCGAAGAGGTGGCCAAGGGCCGAGCGCGGGTTTTTGAAATCCGCACCTACACGACCGAGCCGGGCAAGCTGCCCGATTTGCTCAAGCGGTTCCGCGAGCACACGACGAAGCTCTTCGAGAAGCACGGCATGACGAACATCGGCTACTGGGTACCGGCCGACGAACCCCGCTCGCAAGATACACTCATTTACCTGCTGGCCCACGAAAGCCGAGAAGCCGCGAAACGCAGTTGGGATGGTTTTCGCGCCGACCCCGAATGGAACCAGGCGCGTGAAGCCAGCGAGGCGAGTGGCAAGATCGTGAAGAAAGTCGTATCGGTGTTTGTGAACCCGACCGATTTCTCGGGGCTGAAATAATCGCAAGGTACTCGCCTCGTTGTCCCGAGTTCCAGCATCAACATCGGGTTCGACAACTATCGCCCCGTTGGGGCAACTGTGGGATTCTCTTCATTCTCTCTCATGTATCTTCAATCCCACACGTATCTCTCGTCCCATTCCAACTCGTGCTTCCGCAGAAACTCTCGAAATTCATCCTGAAATGTCACCACTCGATGATGCTCCGCTTGGTTCGCAATGTACGCCTTCACGCGCTCGATGTTTGAATAGCTAACCGCAAATGCACCGTAACCTTGTTGCCACTGGAAGTCGTGCAGACCGATTGTGTCGTGAACCCAGGCGGACGAATTGGTTTTGATTAAACGCACCGCGTCGGCAATGGCCAGTGTCCGACTCATCGACACCAATAAGTGAACATGGTCTGGCGTGCCTCCCGCGGCAATCAGTCGACAATTCTGGTTCCGCACAATGCCACCAACGTATTCAAACAGCCGATGGTGAAGTTCTCCGGTTATCTGCGCCAACCGATGCTTCGTGCTGAACACAAAATGACAATGCAGCGACCCGAATGATTGCGGCACGTTCGATTCCCCCATCGACTTTCGGCTGAATGTCGCCCCTTTGGGGCTTGCCTTTCAATGTCGCCAACTTACCAGGGGCTTACGCCCCTGGCTATTGTCTTTGGCCCCGTTGGGGCCGGTGTGCGCCTGGTGATACCGAGAACCTCCAGGCATGCCCGTCGAATCAACCCAGGCATGCCCGTTGAATCAACTGGCTTTCGCCCCAAAGGGGCGCTCGCCAATAGCCAGGGGCGTAAGCCCCTGGTATCGAATCCGTCATTCCCGTGAAAGCCCCAACGGGGCGAAAGTAATGCTCTTTGTTGAATCGCAAGCCAACGGCGAGGCATTTAATCGCCCTTTGCGTATTCATCATACAACGCCAACACATGCTCGGCCGTCGTCCGCGACCCGGGAATGAGGGGCGTGCATTCGTGGATGCCCTTGAACGTGGAGAGGATGTATTCGGCATCGTCGCGGTTGATGCCATACAGGTGGAAGTACGCCGCATCCAATTCGGCCATCAGTCGGGCCCGCTCGGCTTCGTCCCACTTGTTGAGCCGGCCACCGTATTCGGTGTTGAAGCTGCCCGATTTGAAATCGCAGGCCTCGGCCAGCGGCAACATGTCCTCCGCCGTGCAAGTGAGCTTCAGCACCCGCTCGCTGATCCAAGTTTCAAGCGTCGTTTTCCGCCGCGACCAACGACAGAGCCGACCGTACACATCGGGAGGAAGTGTAGGAATCTGTTCGACGATGAAGAAATTCAGGGTTACTCCCCCAATTTTTTGTCGAGTTGCAAAGTCGTAACCGAAAGAATTGATATTTGCTAGTCAGGGCCGATCAGTTTTCGCTTTGGCACGCAAAATCAAGGCCGTCACTTACCGATGGCACGTCGGAAACCTCGACATTCGCACTGCTATCGCGTTGACCCGAAAATGCCGGTTCATGGTCCAAGTTG
>JADZFK010000256.1 GCA_020849945.1 Pirellulales bacterium
ATGACGGATTGCGGATTGCCCGCCCCGGCGGGTGAACTCCTTGCGGATTGCGAACTGCCACGGGTGTTGGCGGTAAATGCGGCGTAGCCGCCGCCGCTAACTCCCAACTCCCAACTAACGACTAACGACTAACGACTAACGACTATCCAAACCCCTTCCACCCACACGACGTAAGCCAATTATAAATCCACGGTTGCACCCACGGGTTCCAGGTGGGGTAACTGGCGGAAAGTACGGAGAAGGAAAGGAGCACGGCGGCGATGGCTTGGCCCACACGCGAGCGGGCCAGGCGGTCGGCCGCCGGCACGAGTACGATGAGCCACAACGGCGCGAGCCAAAACACCCAGCGGAAGCCACTCGTCATGCCGCCGTAGTTGCGATCTTCTTGCGGACGCAGGCCGATGAAAAACACGAGACAAGCACCGCTCACCGCGAGAACGAGGGCGGCCAGTCCGCGGCGCGAACACTCGGGCGATACCAACCACATGAACGAGCCCATCACGCTCAGCAACCAGATCGGCGTGAGCGAAAAAATGCCGTGGTGCCCGACGAGCGCATGCACGGCGTAATCGATCTTCGACGCCTCGCCGCGATCGATGCCCTGCCGGTTCTGCCAGTAGCTTTGAATTTCCCGTCCGTTGACGGTGTACGTGTAGTGATACCAATTCTCGCTGGCGTTGGTCGTGCTACGGAAGGCATACGGCGGCGCCAGCCGTTCGTGGGCCAACCAATTCGTGCCGAAGAACGCGGCGGCAATAATCGCCGCGCCCGGCACGAAGCCAAGCAACGTTTCGCGGGGCGCGCGCCACAACAGCGCGGCGGCCACGGCGGCCAACAACGCCGTGGCAGGCAGGTCGCAGGTGGCGGTGAACGCGGCCGCCACGCCCGCCAACAAAAAATAGTGCCAACGTCTCTCGCCATCGTAGGCAATGCGAACCAGCAGAAAGGCCGTAACCGCCGCACTGGCGGCCCCCACGACGTGGTTGTTCAGCGTCACCGCAAAGGCGTTGAGCATCGTGCCCATGGTGGCCGAGGCCATCACGAAAAAACGCCCCCAATCGGTCGCGCCGAAACGCTCGACCAGCGACGCGATCAGCACGTACATCAGCACCAGCGGCAAGATGTTGGCCGTCACCAGCATGGCACGGCCAATTTCGTAGGGGTGATCTCCCAGCGTGGCACCCGTGATTCGGTGGATCAACCAATACTCGCCGGCAAGCAGCGTTGCCAGAAGCGGCGGTTTGCTGGAGTACAAATGTTTTTGGCCATCACGCCCCACGTGCTGCACCATGTCGATCGTATCCCACGTGGGTTGACCCACGATCGAATCGATCTCGTACGTGCCGTGCTCCACGAGCGAGCGGATCGTCATCCATCGACTACGATCGTTCGCGCTGAGGAACGGCCGTTGGAGTCGGATCTCCTTGCGAAATCGCTGTTCCTCCTCGGCCAAACGACCTTCCAAAGCTTGGCCTTCCAGCCCTTCCAGCGCAAGTTGCTCTCGTGTTTCATCCAGCCGTTGCTTGATTCGGAACGACTCCAGCCGCGCGAAATCGACGGAATTGACCGCTAACAGCCGCCCCATCATGTTGCCCACCGCCACGGCAATCAGCAGCACGTAGACCCCCCAACGCACGGCCGCCGTAAGCGACGACACGGGGTGATTGTTGATCGAACGTGAATCGAGTTGTGTTTCCATCATGACTAATTCTGAAAGTGCTTCGAGCAAACTTCGGGCGCTAACGCGATCGGCTCATGGTCGTTACCGGCAACTCGCAACGAAACGCGCTCCGCTGCGCGTCGCGGCTAAACTTATGTATCGACGATTTGACCTCACCCTTCACCCCTCACCCTTCACCCCTCACTCCGTTCGTTCGGCGATGGAGTACGTATCGGCATCGCGGATCCAATACGCGGCAATCATTTCGCCGAGCAAGCCAATCGAGAGAAATTGCGCGCCGATGAGAAACAAACCGAGGCAGTAAAACAACGCGGCCGTTTCGTGCAGATGAATCGGTTGCCAGCCCGGCAGAATCCGTGAGAGGACCCAACGTGCGGCGAGCCACGCCATGCCGACACCGCCCACCACGAACGCCGCAAGGCCCGCTGTACCGAGCAGGTGTTGCGGACGTTGCCCATAACCTACCAGGAACTTCACCGTGAGCATATCGAGCAGCCCCTTGGCCAAGCGCGAAACGCCGTACTTCGATCGCCCGAACTGCCGCGGGCGATGGCGGACGACCACTTCCCCCACCCGAAAACCCTTAGCGGCCGCGAGCACCGGCACGAACCGATGCAGCTCGCCGTACAAACGAATCTCGGGAAGAACCTCGCTGCGATACGCCTTCAGCCCGCAGTTGTGATCGTGCAGATGCACGCCCATGAAATGGCTCACCAGCCAATTGAACACCCGCGAGGGCCACACCTTGTGCCACGGATCGAATCGCTCGCGCTTCCAGCCGCTCACCACGTCGAACCCTTCCTCTAGCTTGGCGAGCAAGTTGACGATCTCGGCCGGGTCGTCTTGCAGGTCGCCATCGAGCGTGATGATCCGCTCTCCGCGGGCGGCCGTAAAGCCGGCGCTAAGCGCGGCCGACTTGCCGAAGCAGCGCCGCAAACGGATGCCCTGGATGCGCGAATCGCCCGCCGCCAATTGTTCGATGGCCTGCCACGTGCCGTCGCGCGAGCCGTCGTCCACGATTATCACCTGCAGCTCGTAACCTTGGGCCGCGGCAACCTCGCACAACTCACGCGCCAGTTGCGGCAAACTCTCGGCTTCGTTATGCACGGGAATGACGACGGAAAGCATGGCAGGGGCTGTGGAGTAGGGGAGTAGGGAACTAGGGGTGAATTCGTGTTAGCGGCGGCCGCCAGGCCGCCTTCTTCACCGGTTATCTTCGCCACATGTTCCGCCACCCCGTGCCCACGATGGCATGGAATCACAACCGCTGTTCATCGTGGTGCCGCGCTTCTCACATGGGCTTCGAGGATGACGAATTCCGTTTCTCGGGCGCGTCGTCACGCGCGCGACCACCTACATATAGGATACCACAAGTGGAGAGTTCAGACACCAGCCAAACGAGCCGCATCAGCACGGCGGCGATGAGAGCGTTGGCTTCACCACACAAGGGCACGAGCAGTTGCATGAGGAGTGCGTCGCGGACGCCGAGGCCGGCCGGTAGTTGCGAGAGAAACCCGGCGACAACCGCGAACCCAACCGCCGCCACGAGCGAAGGGAAATGCTGGACGGGGCTAATCGATTCGACGCCGATGGCCCTCAGCGTGGCCCACAAGCTGAGGGCCACGAATACCCAACACGCGCCAGCCGAGCACCAGCCGCCACCCAGTAGCCGAAGGTCGATGCGGCGAAACGGGTCGTCGTCGCTCGTAGTGTTTTTTGGTTGTGTAATGGTTTTTGATAGGGCAATGGTTTGTGGTGTCGCGGGATCGTTGGCGTCCGCCGACTTCGCCAAGGTGGCGGGCAGCTTGTTGCGAGCCAGCCCCACGCGACCCAGGTAGCGCGCGACGGGCGGCAGCGTGGGCGCGCCGGCCGCCACGGCCATCGCCAACGCGATGAGCGGTACCCCATAGTTCGGCCACAGCGCGATGGCCGAGGCCACCGCTGCAATCGCCGCGCCGGCCGACATCATCGTCAGCGTTTCAATGAGCGTACTGAGGATCGCGAACCGCATCGAGGGTACCCAACGGCGGACCGTGGCAACGCGCAGGATAACCGACATCGCCTTGCCGGGTACGTACTTGCCGATGTGGCCCAGGAAGTACGCACGCAACGCGGCCCGCGCCGGCATCGGCGAACCGAGCGCGGCGAGCACACTTCGCCAGTACAACCCCATCGGCACCAGCCCGATGGCGTAGAGCGCGCCCGAAAGAATGAGCCACGTCGGCCGCACGTGCCATTCGTGCCGCGATAATTGATCCATCCCCCCGCGCACCGAACCACTTACACCCCAGCCAACCAACACAATCGCCGCAATGCGAAGCAGCCACACGATCGAACGGCGAGAGGAAGTGGCGGTTTCACTCATGGGCTGGGCGGTTGGTTCGTTGTCGTAGACAAAAAAGATAGGAACTCTCCGAAGCCATTTTCACCACGACGACACGACGAACACGACGGCTGATGCTTTGACAGGATTTACAGGATCGCAGATTAATCAGATGTTTCCGACCCATTTCAGTTGGCTTGCCGTTCAATATCCATCATCCTGTCAATCCTGTTAATCCTGTCTAGTTTCTCTGTCTTTGCCATCGTGTCCGTCGTGTCGTCGTGGTGAAAACTACACGGCAATACAGCGTTGCAAAACGGCCTTCATTCTGGAGAAAGGTGGCTTGGGGAGCAAGATTGGCAGTGGGCGAACGAAGAAGGTTTGTTAGAATGCGAGTGGTATAGAAACTTGGCGACATCGAAATCGAGGTTGCCCAAAGCCGCTTCACTCGGCATGGTTGAGGCGGTCTTCTATACTACCGCGCTCAGTTTCCCACGCCGACACGACGATAAGAATGGACAGGATCACAAGATTGGCCGGATTTTCAGGATGATTTGAAACACAAGGGTAGCGGATAAGATGTCGGATTGCTGATGTGTGGAAAGTATCATTTGAGTTCGTTCAAGAACATCTTGATCCGGTTCATCCTGCCGATCCTGTTATCCTGTCCTGTGTTATTCCGTCCGTCGTGTCCGTTGTGTCGTGGTGAAAATGACTTAGCGCGGTAGCACTGAACCGTGGTTGGTTTCAAGGCAAAAGTCATTCATCGTCCGAGGGTTTGCAGCGAGTTGTTCAGGAGGAATATTCGTGCCGCGCGTCATTTCTTTTATCGTGTTGCTGGCGATCGTGATGCTGGTGGGGACGGTGTTCTTCCAGGTCATGGCGCAGTTCTTGGTGCCGCTGTTCTTGGCGTGCGTGTTGTTGGTGGTGTTTCAACCGTTGCACCGCTGGATGTTGCGGCGATTGCCGACGTACCCGCGCATGGCGGCGTTGGCGACGACGATCTCAATTCTGTTGGTCGTGTTGTTGCCGATGGTGTGGCTCAGTTGGAAGGCGTATGTGGAACTCCACTCGTACCTTGCGCCGCCAGGCGGGGTTGTGGCCGTCGAGCTGCCTTTGGAAGAGAAGAAACCCGAGGCGGTCGAAGCGCCGCCGGCCGAGGACAACGACAAGAAACCTCCTTTCCAAAAGAATTTGGAAGAAGCTCTCGTGAAGTTTCGCGATTGGTTCAAGGAGCAAACCGGCATCACGATTAACAACCAGAACATCGATGACTTGATCGACGCAGGCAAGAAGTTCTTAACAGCCAAGGTGTTGAGCGGCCTGCAAACGGCGGTGGGCGTGTTGGTCGGGTTGGCGATCATGATCCTTGCGCTTTATTACTTCCTAGCCGATGGCCCGGCGATGATCGATACGGTGCTCGATCTTTCGCCACTCGATTATCGTTACGAGCAAGAGTTGCTCGAACGATTTGGCGACGTGAGCCGGGCCGTCGTGGTGGCCACATTGCTTTCGGCGGTAGTGCAAGGCATGTTGGCGGGCGTGGGGTACTACTTCGCACTGCCCAGCGAAGCACCGATCTTCCTGCTAACCGCGGCAACGATGGCGACGGCATTGGTGCCGTTCGTCGGGGCCGCGTTCATGTGGATTCTCGTATGCGGCTACGTGTACCTCTTCGGCGAGCACGTGGTGGCGGGCCAGTTGGTTCAGGGCGACCCGAAGACGGCCATCATCCTGGCCGTTTATTGCACGATCGTCGTCTCGGGAATCGACAATGTGATCAAGCCGTTCATTTTGCATGGTCAATCGAAACTGCATCCACTGCTAGCATTGTTGAGTATTTTGGGCGGGGTGCAGGTACTGGGTCCGGTGGGTATTTTGGTGGGTCCGATGCTCGTTTCGTTCTTACAGGCACTTCTCAATATGCTGCGAAAAGAGCTGGATTCGTTCAGTACGCCGGTGCTGGAAGGGGCCGTCCCGCAGGTGGGATCGGCGGGGGGCGACGAACAAAAACTGGGCGATGGCACCACGACCGAGCCGGCCCCGAGCAGCCCGAGCAGCCCCGCTGGCGAAAAACCGGCCGACGCGAAGGCGGCCAAAAGCCCCGCGCAGGGCGAGGGTCGCCGCCGTGGGCGAAGGAAATGAAGCGACTTGTCTAGGTGATTTTCACCCTTCTCGCATAGAATGTGCGCATTGAACGCGCAACGCTCGACTTGCAACTCACAAATCGCGGCACTCGGCGTAGCTTGCGCTGTGAGCTTCCGTTGTTTTCGTATTCGGCGGCTTCGTGAACGAGTCATTTGCTTCCCGTCTATTCAAGCTCCATTCAAGAGGGATCGAAATGGATCGAGTTAAACTCTTCGTCGTTATTGGTGTCGTGGTAGTCGTCGGCGTGCCGGCTTCGGTTGTGGGGCAAACGGGGTGGCCAAGTGGCGGCCCACAACCGGTGGTGAGTTACGATCAGTACGGCAACCCGATTGCCTCGGGCGCGGCAACCATTACCGAGCGGGCACAAACCGCCTTCAACGAAACAGGGACGGCGATGCGCGACGGCGTGGAGGCCGGCATTCGGGCAGCCAACGATCAGCTTTCGCGCGGGACGAATGAAGCTTGGGATTACTCGAGAAATGCGGCCTCGCAAGTGAACCAGCAGATCAACAATCAAACGCGAGAGTTTGCGAATACGGCCGGCAACTCGTTGCGAAGCGCGGCGGGCCAGGCTATCAACACGGTGAGTGGCTCCTCGAATTCGAATCCGTTTGTCAACGCCGCCCCCGCGGCGGCACCGGCCAGCGGTTCGACGCGTGGCGGCGTGTCGTCGCCGTGGCCGACGGCATCGGGCGCGGCCTCGCCCGCGCCTGCCTTCTCGACGAGCGCGCCGCCCAGCGGCGCGGCGGCCAACAGCGGTACGCCGAGCGCGCCAATCAACCCAAGTTGGAGTAGCATCGGCACCGATGTGGCAGCGCCACGAATGACCGTGCCGCCGATGCCCACCACGGCATCGCCAACGGGCGCGAGTTCGTATGGCAACGAGGGATCGGTGCTCGTGCGAAACAACGGCGTGAGCACGGCCCCGGCACCTGTTTCCGCGCCGCCTCTGCACAGCCCGCTCACCGACCCGGGGCAGCCGATGCCGACGGCGGCGAGCAGCCCTTCGAGCAACTGGCTTGATGGGTGGAATCGAAATGCCAATACCAGCACGACCAACAGCGGAATGGCGAACAGCAACGGCGCGACGATCCGCGACATGGGGCGGGGGGCGGAATTGGTTCCGCTCGCGCGAGGCCCCGAAGCGACGGCGGACCCGCGAACGACAACCGTCGGGCGGGTGGGCGATGGATTCGGCGATTCCTGGTCGGGTGCGGCGTCGGGCGGAGCGACGATCTCTGCGGGTACGCAGCCGATGAATTCGCCGCAAGCACCAGCAGGACCAGGTCCTTCGCTACTGCCGCCGGGGCCGGGCAATAGCGCAACGATTAACATGGCCGGGCAGAACCTCGGAGCGATTCCGTCGGGCGGCATGGTCAGCACGGCGGGTAATACGATGCCGAACAATGGGATGCCAATCAATTCGATTCCGGCGAATACAAATTTCAATGGCCAGCCGATTGGGCAGCAGCCTGGCGGCGGAGGCATGGCCGGAATGGGGCCTGGCAACCCAGCGGGCAACAGCAATAACGCGGTCCTGAATAACGGCGGTGGTAAGAATGGCAGGGAGAATCTGGAAATTCAGAAAACGGCGAGTGGTGCTGGAAATGAGCAGCAGCCGTGGATGCCGTTGGTGGCATCGTTGATTGCGCTTTCTGGATCGTTGGCGGCCAATATGTATTTGGGGGCGAGTTATTTGGATGCGAGGCAGAAGTACCAAGGGTTGGTGCGCAAGACGGCCGACACCTTCCGCCGCGTGAAAGCGGTGGCGGCGTAGCGCTAAGCCGCGAGCGGGCGTTGAGCCGCGAGCGGTGGGGCTGCGGGGGGGCGATGGGTATTGGTGGTAGATTCGGCCTGGCGGCCGACGCTAATGGGGTTTTTGCGTTATGACTGGACTTTTGCAAAACGCTAAATCAACCCCAATTGAGCGATGACGTGTTGAGGTTTTCGCGAATCATGAGTGACTTGGTGGATGGCCCATTGGAGGGTCGTCCGCAGCGTCTCGGCAGCCACGGC
>JADZFK010000257.1 GCA_020849945.1 Pirellulales bacterium
ATGCCTGGTCACGCTCAACTAGTTCGACGAGCAGAGGAAGCGAGGACTTTCCCCTTCGGAGCCATCATCACCCCACTCGTTATCGTAACTCCAATCCGATATTGTCTGTTGCATTTGAAGTTTGAATCAACATACTAAAAATCCTGTCGATCCTGTGAAAAAAACTTTTTCGATAATATAGTCAACAAGGCTCCCGTGAATTGTGAATCGCGGCAAACTTGTGGGGCAAAGTCCTATTCTTAGTGCGGGGTTCTTCGCCAAGCGGCCGGCGTGGGAGTTAGCAAGAGTCGCTACAGTTCTAGCTGAATCGTGGAGGAAATCGGGTTTCGTATGGCATACGACCCAGCTAAAATAGCGGGGGTGTACCGACAGCGATTCCGAGTCGCTATATCTACTAGGGTTTGTCTCAAAACCGGTTCCGATTCGGGTCGCGGGTCGAGCAATGCCAAGAATCCTGGGCTGCGCGAACCCTCCCCTAACCCCTCCCTAAAAGGGAGGGGAGTTTTGGGACAAAGCATAACAGAAATCGTATACTGCGTTCGATTGGTCTTTCATGCAAGCAATGAGCTTACAACGTGTGCGGACGGCTGCTGGAGTGGGATTCGTTCTGATTCTGTTCGTCGTCGTGGGGCCTGTACGGGGTGCAGTGGATTTTGAGAATGAAGTTCGACCAATTCTGGAAACTACCTGCGTTTCGTGCCATTGCGAAGCCAATGCAGAGGGCGACTTGCGTCTCGATTCGTTAGCCGGTGCGCTGGCCGAGGGCGAGAATGGGCCTTGCTTGGTTCCCGGCAAGGCCGCGAAAAGTTCGCTTTACGCGCGAACGCTTCTGCCGGCCGACAACGAAGAGCGAATGCCGCCGGAGGGCCCGGCCCTTTCTTCCGAGCAAACCGAGATTCTCCGCAAGTGGATCGACGAGGGCGCGAGGTGGCCTGAAGGAGTGGTTCTCAAGGCTCGGCCGCGGAAGGTTTCGGCACCGCCTTCGCCCGATAACCTGGAATTGGTCCGAAGGATTCATGCTAAGATCGTTGCACGTGCCAAGGAAGAGGCGGGGGAGATGGCCAACTATTCATCGAAGGTGCCAGAAACCGGAGCGAAGTACCACATGGTGGCCGTGCCCGGCGGCAAGTTCACTATGGGAAGCCCGGAGGACGAGCCAGGTCGGCAGCCCAATGAAGGCCCTCAAACTTCTGTCGAGGTGGAGCCATTTTGGTTGGGTCAGTACGAAGTGACGTGGGACGAGTACGAACCGTTCATGATTACGAGGGTCGACCGTTACAAGAACGGTGCACGCAAGGATTTCGACCCGAAGGTTCATTCCGATATCGATGCCGTGACGAGCCCGACCCCTCCCTACGTGGAGATGAGTTTCGGGATGGGCCAACGAGGTTATCCAGCGATCTCGATGACCCAGCACGGAGCAAACAAGTATTGCGAATGGCTTAGCGCCCAGACTGGGCACTTCTACCGCTTACCGACGGAAGCGGAGTGGGAGTACGCTTGTCGGGCCGGAACCACCACCGCGTACTCGTTTGGAGATGATCCCGCGGGGCTGGGGGCTTACGCTTGGTATTATGAAAACAGCGAAGACAAGTACCAAAAAGTTGGCACGAAGAAACCCAATCCCTGGGGTTTGTACGATATGCACGGTAACGTGGCCGAATGGACGGCCGACCAATACGTGGCTGACTACTTCTCACAGCTGGCTCAGCCGGCCGTGAATCCGTTCGTACGGCCGTCGTCGCTTTATCCGCGGTGCGTTCGCGGCGGCGGCTGGGAGAGTGACCCCGAGCCACTGCGTTCGGCCGCCCGTCGCGGTTCTGAGCCAAGTTGGCAGCAGCAAGACCCCCAGTTACCCAAGAGCGTGTGGTATCTTACGGATGCCCCGTGGCTCGGTTTTCGGTTAGCCCGCCCCAAGAAGATACCGAGTGCCGAGGAAATGTACTTTTATTGGAACAGTTCCACCGACAAGTTGTGAGCCAGCATCAACGAGGCGGATCTGGTCTTTCCTACCTACAGAATCGAAAGGACCCTTCCATGAGCGAATCGAAGATACAGACAGATCGGCGAAAGTTCATTCGTGCCGCGGGGGCGATCTCGGCACTTGGGGCGATTCAACGCGTGCCGCATGTCTTTGGGGCGGCTGGCGTGAATCATACACTGCAAATCGCGCTCATCGGGGCTGGCGGGCGCGGCACAGGCGCGGTCTCCGACGCTCTTAAGGTTTCCAAGTACCCGATCAAATTGGTGGCGGTTGCCGATCTCTTCCAGCATCGGTTGGACGAGAGCATCGGAGCAATTACCCAGCAGTTCCAATCGAAGCCTGGATTGGTCGATGTGCCAACCGAACGGCAGTTCATCGGTTTCGATGCCTACAAACGCGCGATGGATGCACTCAACCCGGGCGATATCGCGATCTTCGCGACTCCACTAGCGTTTCGTTGGCTGCATTTTCAATATGCCATCGAGCGTGGCCTCCATGTGTTCATGGAAAAGGCGTTGATCGCCGATACGCCCGGTGCCCACCGAATGTTCGATTTGGCAAAGAAGGCCGATGAGAAGAACCTGAAGGTTGGCGTCGGGCTGATGATCCGCCACTGCCGAGGCCGCCAGGAGCTGCACAAACGAATCGCGGACGGCGAAATCGGCGAGCTTGTGGCGATGCGGGCGTATCGCATGCATGGCCCCGTGGGAACCTGCTTCTCAAAGCGCACACCAAAGGATCGCGATGAACTGTTGTGGCAGATCGAACGGTTCCACAGCTTCCTCTGGGCCAGCGGCGGGTTGTTCAGCGATTTCTACGTTCACCAGATCGATGAGGTCTGCTGGATGAAAAATGCCTGGCCGATCAAAGCCCACGGTCTAGGTGGCAGGCACTTCCGGGGTGACTACGTGGATCAAAACTTCGATGCCTACTCGGTCGAGTACACCTTTGAAGACGGCTCGAAGTTCTTCTTTAATGGTCGGACCATGACCGGTTGCCACAACGATATGGCAAGCGTTGTGCATGGCACAAAAGGCTCGGCAATCGTGAGTGCCTCGGGGCATTCACCGGGCAAGGTTCGCACGTTCAAGGACCAGAAGCAAACGCGAAGCTCGCAACTGTGGGCCTACCCACAGCCGGAAACAAGCCCCTATCACCTCGAATGGGAAGACTTGCTGGATGCGATCCTCCACGATAAGCCTTACAACGAAGTTCCTCGCGGCGTGGAAGCTTGCCTGGTAGCGAACATGGGCCGAATGGCCGCCCACACCGGACAGGAAGTTTCTTACGAGCAGATTTTCAACTCGAAGCACGAAATGGCACCCGGCCTGGCCGATTTCGCACCCGGCGCTCCTGCCCCCGTAACGCCCGATAAGCACGGCAAGTATCCCGTGCCAACGCCCGGCGTGAACCGCGAACGCGAATATGGGCCGGAGGAGTAGACGAAACGACGAGACGTCGGACACGACATATGGAAGAAGAGAAGAAGAACCGGCGGGATAGCAGGATCGGCAGGATGAGCGGCATCAAGGCGTTTATGGACGAACGGAAAAAAGCCTAGCTGGCATCCGCGATTTAGCGACTTGGCATCCTTATTCGATTTCTAGTGCATCCTGTAAATCCGGCCAATCCCGTTATTCTGTCCCTTCTTCTCTTCGTGTTCGTCGTGTTGTCGTGGTGAACAGGGCTTAGCCCGGATTTCTCACCACGGAGCACACAGCGGTCACGGAGAACAAGCCAAGAGGTCGTTTGAAGCAAGGTTAACCGCCCGTAGCTATGAGACAGGGTGTTTCCATCGTTCATGGTGGTAGCGGTACTTGCTACTGGTTTTCTCTTCGGCTCCGTGACTCCGTGGTTTAGATTGTGAGAAATGCGGGCTAGCGCTGTAGTACGAGAGCAGCGGGGTTCGCCGACTAAGCGATCACCCCAGCTTTGCGGAGACCCGACTTACGGGTACGGGAAATTGTGTCACTCGCATTTCTTGTGGTTCTGAAGGGTGGAAGAGTCGAGTTCAGACCTCTGGAGGTTGGCGAATTACGGCTGTGCCGCGATATCATTTCCTTGCTTGTCGTTCGGCAGAGAGGGAATGCAGTGTCCGTTCCGCCAACCGCATCTTCGTTCTGGCCGCGTGAGGCGTCAAGCTTGGGTTTTCTCAACCCAGGAGGCCAGCGATGGCGAGGCATCGGCAAGAGCCGGCGAAGGAAGCGTATTGGCGTAA
>JADZFK010000258.1 GCA_020849945.1 Pirellulales bacterium
GATCCTTTTCACCAGCCAACGCGCTCAGCCCGCCGACTTTTGGATTCCGAATCGCTGCGGAAAGCACAAAGTTACTCTTGAGAAGAGCGAGCTGTGTTTTCTTCAAGTTTTCGAAACCTTGCATATTGGGCTGGTCGTTTCGGAGGACCGTTTCCTGCTCGGCCGACACTTGAAACAAGGCCTTCGCCGAGGAGGATTGGGGAAACAAGGCCCACATGCCAATCGCCGAGAGCGTACCCACCACCAAGCCCAGGCAAAGAGCTAAGAGCCACCGGCGGCGGAGGGCATTGAGAAACGTACTTGCGTCCATTCCGCCACGCAGCACATCTTGCGTGGCGGGCGTCACCAAAGAGGGCGCAGGAATGGTGGCATGGGGAATCGAAGGCGCGGGTGCCACCAATGCCTCACCCCCCAAGGGCTGCCCGCTGACGAGGGCGTGTTGAGGGATCGAGCCGTGAGAAGGGTCTTCGCGATAAGTCATGGATGAGTCTCGCAGAATCCTAGAGGTCCCCGGCGAATAGCCGGTTGTTCCGAAATGTAGAAGAGAGTGTGGTCGTAGTGATTATCCCGCCAATTGTTCAGGCAACGATTGGCAAGGCCCAATCCGTCGACCTATGGGCCTGCCGACGGCACGGTGAAAAGCTGGATTCGCTAGCACTTGCAACCGGCACGCCAAACGACGCCATCCACTTCCATTTTACCATAAGCCCAAGCAATGTAACGATTTATGAAATGCCGACCCGGGAAGATGGCTTCCCGTTCGAGTCGCTTTTTTTCAACGTGGGTCGATATTTTTCAACACTCTGGTCTAACAGCAGCGAACATCTTCAGGGCATCCGGAGAACGTGACGGGGTCCGGTCTCTATCTCTTACGCGGCTAACTGCCTGTTGAAAAACGCCATCGTGGTTTTCAACCTCGCCAAGCTCGGAGCAGAGCTCCTCGCGGCTCGCAAATCAGCGACTTTAGGTCGCTGATTTGACATGGCATCCATGCCATGACGTAGCCCGTTGACTTTTTCAACGGGCTGCTAAGTCGCTTCGCGCTGCCCGCAGAATCGGAGTAATCGGCTCGACTCGACACAATCGCAACCACGGAATGTCTACGTTCTAGCCGCTAGGATAGTTCTATAAGGCCCTGTTCCGCACGGCCTCTCTTCGTGCTTTATCTGAAAAGATTGGTAGGTCCTTTCTGCCGGAAGGGACCTCGGTAAATCGTGGAAGTAATCGTGAAGAGATGGTCCCGCTCGGCAAGCGGGACCATCTCTGCGGCAAACTCCTAGCGGATTGGTGCCACTCCCGAAGCGCGAGCACCTCCGACAGGCCGTAACTGCACCAGTTCGACGGGGATGGTTACGCGCTCCAATATCTGCAATTCCAACCAGAGCAGCATCATGGCCAACGGCATCATAATGACCAATCCGGCATAGTCGTGACAAATCTTTTGAATCGTATGATTCTCGGGACCAACAAACTTGAACAAAAGTGCCGTCACGGCAATTCGAACGATATTCACGATAATCGCAATCGGAATGGCACTTAACAGGATCACCAGCTTATCCCACCACGGGCGCTCAATGATGAATACCATGCCCACCGCCATCGCCCCGAAGATCGTCGCCATCTTCAAACCAGAACATTGCTCGGCCACGTTGAGAGCCTCTGTGAGCCCGGGAATCATGATCGAGTTGCCACTTCGTATGGCGGCGATACCGAGCACTTGGAGTACGAAAGTGCTGCTAACGGTTGCCACTCGCTGAAGACCTCCTAGTACCGATTGCTCTAAGAAGTACGGTAGTGGGAACATGAAGGTCAAGAACAGCAGGCTCGGCCAAGCCCAGCGGATGGCTCGCAAACCACCCACTAGCATAAAGATGCCGAACAAGGTCGGAATGAACGAGATGCGATCGATCGAGTTGGCCACCAGCCGAATGCCCACCAGCCGAATCGAGAGCCCAACGATGATCAGCAACACGCCAAGCCACCGCTCGTGAGAAGGGACTTCTGTGAAGGGTTCCCACCGAAGCCATAGGAATCCCACAGCCATCAAAGGCACAACCCAACCTTGAGAGTAAATGGAATGGGCACCCGACCATGCGGCGGCGGTCAGCGTAAGCATATCTGAATACGCAACCAACACCAGCGCGATGAGCGCAACCAGCAAGAGCAAAGGACCGGTCTGCGACGGAACCTCAGCAGCCAGCGCGGCAGCCGATGAAAAACCTGGCTTAGTAGCCGCTCTGGCCGAGGAGGCTATCGGTGTTCCAGGGGCAACGTGGCGGCTTCCTGGGGCGGAACGATTCGGGTCGCTGAAGGGGGGAATTTCGTGGCTCATCAGTGCAATTCAACTCTTGCTTCAAACTAAGGTTCAGTACGAACGAAACACGACACCAAAAGCTTCGCTACTAGCAGTTCGTTTATCCCGAGCCCACGGCGACCGAACGCGAGGATAAGCCTCACCGCCAGTTCGGAGTTCATCGAGCGTAGGGTTCGCTTCGCAGCTTTCAATAACCGTCTACGTGCCCCCGCCGCTTCATGTAGCGGAGAATACGAAAGTGGATAAGTGGCAACCGCTTCACGGTTGGCGGTCCATGCGATTGCACGAATTCGAACAACTAGGTCTCGGCCGCCTGGTTTGGAGTGGGCTTCCATCACAGCTACTCGGTAGCCGAGTCCTTCGCCAAGGCACTGCCAGCATGCCGCTAGACTGCGGCGCTCGGCCTTGCCAGCTGCAAGCCCACACCCATCGAGGCCCTAGAAAGCTCCCTAGCGATTCGAAGGGTACCTAAGAATCGAGAATAAGCGCCTGAGCAATAACTGTCAAACGATTGAGAGAAAACGCAAGTTGTTGAACGGCTTCATCTTCCCGCCGTAATCCGCCGCTCAATCCGGCCGATTCGAATAACCCGAAGCAAAGCTTCCTAACTTACCCAAAGTACCCATAGCAACAGGCCTCTTGTCGAAATGGTGAAAATGGTCTGACTTTTCGGGTAAGAAGCTAAAACCGAACGGCGACTTTTCCGATTACAGAGACTGTGCCGATTATTCCGGCTGCGGTTTAGGAATCTCGCCTTGCAGCTAGCTGCATCGTTCTCGAATCCCCCTTTAACTCAACAGCAAACTGGGTTTCGCCATGCAATCACTTTCGAGAATCAAGGTCGCCCGTGCGATAAGCTTGCCAGTGGTGATCCTCGCGGCCACCTGTGGCTGCACGGCATTCCTCGAACCTCGCGAGCCTTACCCGGTTACGCCTCCCGAACCGTCGGCCAGTAGCCCTGTTCCGCGCGAGCTGGACATGGTGTCGCTGCCGGCCTATACCATCGAGCCACCCGATATCTTGTTCATTCAAGCGGTCAAGATCGTCCCGAAACCACCGCATCGGTTGGAACCCTTCGACGCGCTTTTGATTCGCGTGATGAACGCGTTTGCCGATCAGCCCATTTCAGATGCCTACTTCATCGACCCCGAGGGAACGGTGGACCTGGGGCCGACTTACGGCCGGGTCAAAGTCACTGGCCTGACGACCGACGAAGCCCAGGCGGAAATCCGGCGACACCTGTCGGCCATTATCGAAAACCCCGAAGTCTCGGTTTCACTCGCGGCTTCCAGCGGTGCTCAACAGATTTCCGGGGAGCACCTCGTTGGCCCCGATGGGCGCGTTAATCTCTCCACTTACGGCAGTGTTTACGTTGCGGGGCTCACGCTCGATCAGGCTCGTTATGCCATCGAGAAACACTTGTCGCAATACTTGGAGCAGCCGCAAGTGGCGGTCGATGTTTTTGCCTATAACAGCAAGACCTATTACGTCATCACACAAGGCGCCGGCAACGGCGACGACGTGGCGGAGTTCCCCATCACGGGTAACGAAACGGTTCTGGATGCCATCGCCCAACTTGGCGGGTTGTCGCAGCTTTCGTCAACGCGGATATTCATTGCTCGGCCGGCGCCGAACGGCGTCGGATGCGAACAAATCATGCCGGTTAGTTGGAGCGAGATTAGCCGCGGTGGCTCGACGGCAACCAACTACCAGCTCATGCCGCATGATCGGTTGTACATCGTCGAAGACCCCTTCATTCGGTTCAACTCGACGGTCTTCAAGGTGATCCAACCGTTTGAACGGATGTTTGGCTTCATCTCACTCGGTACGGGCATGCTCAACCAGATCAAGCGTTTCGGCTTGGGTTCGCTCTAACGCACCGGGTAGTACGCATTCGGTTTAAGATACTTCAAAGTACAATGACTTGCGTTCGCGGTTATCGCGACGTGGAGAATCAACATGATCAACTCAACCACGGTGGCAATCGGACTGGCTTTCGCGGGAATCGCGGGAATATGTGGTACGGCCTGGGCCGGGCCGCCACTCGATCGGCCTACGCCGCCGCCCCAGTGTGCGGATGGCCGTTGTTACGCCAACCCACCCCTGTACGGCTGCTACGCAACCCGTTGGCGACGTTGGCCCGTGGAAAGCATCGATCCCAATGCCAAGAGTCCCTTCGATGCACAATTGCTGCAACAACAAGTGCCGCCCTACGTGCCTCCGACACCCGAGGAGGAAGACCGCCGTGCGCCTCCCCCGACCATCAAGCGAGAAGACACGGGTTCGAGCAGCGGCACCGGCGAGACAGGAACCGCACCGGCCCCCGGACCCGGCGTCGGCCCAGGTGGCGAAGGTCAACCGTCTCTCCCTGGCCCTGCCGGGGTGCCGCAACGCCAACCGGGTGAATACGGCCCACGACGGGTTCTGCCTCCCTACGAACCCAAAACGCCAACCACCACTCCCTACAACCCAGCGGCACCGCGCAGCGAATTGGATGCTCCACCGACACCACCGATCTGGCACGCACCAGGTCTGCAGAACTCGCCCGTTCGGCAGGCCGAACGCGTACCCGCTGGGGCCGCACCCCAACCTGTACGCGGGCTAGGTCCGCAGAATAGGGATATTAATTCCTCGAGCGACGACCCACCCCCCGCACCGCCTGGAAACCTGGCCGCTTCCGGCTACTAGTTCGCAAGTTGCGCGCGTATCGTGTGGCACGGACTTCAGTCCGTGTACCTATCTGCAGACCAAAGTCCGTGCCATGTGTTGCGGTCGCAGGCCGCGACAAGCTTCAAGATCGCGATGTGGGGACGCTCATTCGACCCTCTCTCGTTGCCACATTCCTCATTCTCGAACAATCGCCTTTCAGTGCCGCCAGGATGGGTCGTGGCGATTACGAGGGCTGGTGTGTGGCGAGATTCTCGACTTGCTTGACACCCGCGGCTATCAAGCCTACCGTGAAAGAACCGAGGGGAACTTCATCGTCTCAAGCGAAGGGGCCCGACTTTGCAGTTCTCTTGAGTGTTTGCTGCTTGCTACACGTTTCTCGGATGTCGTCTGCTAAGAACCGTAGTGCTTATTGGGGCGTGGCAGCCAACATCGCGGCTGGAAACACTTCGGTTCGATGAAATGGCGGTTCTGCCGCACAGTACACCCACGGTGTGGTGTCTCGGATGAGGCCGTCCGGAAGTGCGTTGTGGAACGATTGGCAGTCGCTGGCGGAAGCTCAACGAAACGCTGCCCACTCGATTCCCGGACGCCCTTATCAAGTTAGGAGAATCTTCGATGACGCGTTACTTGCCAATCGCCACCGGTGTGCTGGTGATCGTGGGACTCACCATCTGGCAGGCCAAGCTAACAGATCGCTTGGCAGGGTCCAATGTGAAGGCGGAGCAATGTGCCAAGCTTCTTGAACTTGTGCCCAAGGACATTGGGGATTGGCACGGCGAAGATAAGCCCATCGACGAGCGTGTTCGCCAGGTGGCCGGTGCCATCGGGGCCATTTCTCGTGGGTATCACAACACGCGCACCGGCGAGCAAGTCGATCTGTGGCTCATCGTGGGCCATTCGCGCGATGTCTCGTTCCATACTCCCGACGTCTGCTTTCCCGGTGCCGGTTTCGAAGCCTACGGCAAGGAAAGCGGCAACTACTCGATCGTCGTGGAAGGGCTGTCCGACACCCCAACGTTCACCAACAGGTTCTTTAAGTCCGATATCACCGGCCAACAGTTGGTGCGTGTGTTCTGGACCTGGTACAACCCCGCCGCCCACGAAGACAAGAGCCAAGTCATCTGGGAAGCGCCCGGGAACCCTCGCACCCACTTTGGCAACGCTCGGGCACTTTACAAAATGTATTTCACCAGCCGAATGCGTGATGGCTCAGAAACGGCCGAGGAAAGTGCGGGAATTCACTTCGCCACAGATGCCTTGCCCGTTATCGGCAAGGCCCTCAAGACATTCCAGAGCAACCTCGGCTCCGCGACTGCAACCACCGAGGCAAAGGACGAACCGGCCCGACCCGCACCGAGCTCCGCACCGGAAGCCGCGACCGAAACGAAGTAGCTGCGCGTCGGCTCAACCTGCCACGTTCCCTGGCGTCTTTGTGGCAGCTTTGTCGGCCAACGAAGCAGGTCGTCTTACAGATTCATCGCACACCGACCAGGCCATCTTCCAGCCCGAGCCGCTTCATTTTCTTGTAGAGCGTCGTGCGGTTGATGCCGAGTTGGTCGGCAGTGGCATTGCGGTTCCATCCGTTGGATTCGAGCACTTCAAGAATGATTTGACGCTCAGGCCCTTCGAGCGCTTCCTTGAGCGTCTTGAGTCCAACACTCGACGCCACGATGACGTTGCCCGACCCGCGCACCTCGGGGGGCAGGTCGACCACCGTAATTGTCGGCCCTTTGCCCAGCAGCACGGCCCGCTCCATCACGTTCTGCAACTCGCGGACGTTGCCGGGCCATGAGTAACGTTGGAGGGCGGCCAGCGCATCATCCGCAAGACCTGTGACCTGCCGCCGCGAGTCTTCCCGAACTTGCTCGAGGAAGCTCTGGGCCAATGCCAAGATATCGCTCGGACGTGTCCGCAGGGGCGGCAACTCCACGTTGATTACGTTGATTCGGTAGTACAAATCTTGGCGGAACCGCCCTTCCGCGACCGCTCGCGTTAGATCTTCGTTCGTCGCCAACACCACGCGGACATCGACTTCAAACGTTTTCGTTCCGCCAACTTGCTCGAACTTCAGTTCTTGCAGCACGCGAAGTAGCTTCACCTGCATTGCGGGGCTAGCCGTGCCAATTTCATCGAGAAAGATCGTTCCGCCGTCGGCTTGCAAGAACTTGCCGACCTTCTCGCCGACGGCCCCGGTGAACGCGCCGGCCACATGGCCGAACAGCTCGCTCTCGAGCAGCGTTTCAGGCAGGGCGCCGCAGGCCACCTCGACGAATGGCCCCTTGCGGCGGCCGCTACGCCGGTGGATCGCGCGAGCAATCATGCTTTTGCCCGTCCCGCTTTCACCCGTCACGAGAACGGTCGCCCGTGTATCGGCGATGCTGCCGATCATCTCGAACACCTTCAGCATTCGCGGATCGCGCCCGACGATGTTATCCATCCCGTAGCGGCGATCGAGCTGCGCCCGAAGATTGTCGTTTTCCTGCTTCACGTTCCGTTGGGAAATCGCCCGCTCGATCGTCATGAGCAGTTCGTTATCGATCAGCGGCTTGGTGATGTAATCGAACGCCCCCGCGCGGATCGCTTCGATGGCGCCGTCGGGTGAGCCGTAACCCGTCATCAGCACCACCTGGATACCGGGCCAGTTACGGCGGCATTGCTCGAGCAGGTCGAAACCATCCCCATCGTGCAGCCGAACATCGGCGAGCACCAAATCGTAGGCTTTGTGACGCAGACGGCCCAACGCGTCGCTGTAGCCCGAGCTGGCTTCCAACTCGAAACCTTGAGCACGGAGCCAATCCGACATCGACTCAAGTACTTGTCGATCGTCGTCCACCAGTAATAGTTGAGGTTTGTTCATGGCAATCTGGGGCAGGGCAGGCGAGGACGACCCTGAGCGCGAGCCAACACGCGTCCGCCCACCGTCGGCATTCTCTCCGTGATTCTGTCGAAAAATATCTACCTTACAGGTAGCACAGGGTCAACGAACGTCGCGTCGAAACCTCGACCGAAATCGGTTGTAGCGATTGTGCCGTTTGCGGCAGCCCGACTCTCCTCATATAAACTACGAGTAGACACTGCGTAACCGCCGCCACCAGCCCCACCACCTCGCCGCCCAGGTGTGCGTCATGAAGCCAATCCGAGTCGTTGTGAACGACAAGATGCAACGCGGCTACGTGTACTACCGAACCGAGCCTGTCGGGAAGAACTTCCACGCGGAATTCAAGCCTCGGTTGACCCCGCCGCAGATGCTGGCCCTGGGCGTCTTTGGCGGTCGGTATATGACAGACTGCACGCGGGAGTTTCCGGCCGACTGGTTCGATGACGCCAAGCTATGCCCCGATCGGCATGATCCCAGACTGAACTACTTCGGCGTGAATGCTTCTCAACCCCTTTCCGTCTGGCGCGAAAAAGGTTGGATTTACCACGAAGACCCCCGCGGTTGGTTCCAATGGTATTGTCGTTTTTACATGGGCCGACGATGCCCCGATGACGAACGGCAAATCAAACGCTGGAAGGCCGTCCGCCGACACTTGGCTCAGATCCGCAAACACTGCCGCCCCGGCGATCTCCAATGCCGCCGGAAACAACGCCAGGCCCTCCTCCATTGGGCCTACGATTCAAGAACCATTTGAAGAAGAACTCGAGGCTTGCCCAATCTCATTCGGCGCACGATATGAGCACCAGAACGGTCGGAGGCCACGAGCTCTCATGGAATATGCGCGGCCCTCGCCCGCCCGTTGATCTGCTTGCCCACCGGCAAGAAGTTCGCACCAAAAGCGCGCGAGTTAATCTGCCACGTAGAAGAATGCTTCGTGCGGCGTCGCGGCACAATCAACCGAAGTGGTAGCGAGCTTGGTCATTTCGTGTCCCGTTCGGCTCGCGGGACCTACTTGCTGGTCTACTCAGGGTGGATAATAGCTCGACCGTGGTCGATCACCCCACCTTGTACCGCGGAGAGTATGTGAGGCCAAAGGTTTCGGCGACGGCTTGGTTCGTCACTTCGCCACCGGCAAGGTTGATAGCCCGGGCAACCGGCCTCAAGTCGCGGGATGCCGCTTCGATCCCGCGCTGGGCAATCTCGATCACCCACGGCAACGTAACGTTGCACAGGGCAAATGTGCTCGTGCGACCAACCGCGCCCGGCATGTTCGTTACGCAGTAATGTAAGATCTCATCCACCATGTACGTAGGACTGCTGTGCGACGTGGGCTTGCTGGTCGCGATGCACCCGCCCTGGTCGATCGCCACGTCGATGATCACACTGCCGGGTTTCATCCGGCCGAGGTCTTCGCGGCAGACCAGCATCGGGGCTTTTGCGCCAGGGATCAGCACGGCCCCGATCACAAGGTCGGCCCGCGATAACTGCTCGCGAATCGTGTGGCGATCGCTGAACAAGCAATCGACGTTCGGCGGCATCACGTCATCCAGGTACCGCAACCGTTCCATGTTGATGTCGAGGATCGCCACATCCGCCCGGAAGCCAGCGGCAATCTTGGCCGCATTCGCACCGACGACCCCGCCACCGAGAATCGTGATGTGCGCCGGTGCCACGCCAGGCACACCGGCCAGCAATATGCCACGCCCCATTTGCGGACGCTCCAAATACTTGGCCCCTTCCTGGATGCTCATCCGCCCCGCCACCTCGCTCATGGGGGTGAGCAGCGGCAATCGGCCGTTGTCGTCGGCCAGCGTTTCGTAAGCCACGCAGGTCGAACCCGTGGCGAGTAACCCGTCGGTCAATTCGCGGTCGGCCGCCAAATGAAAATACGTGAATACCACCTGACCTTTGCGAATCTTCTCGATCTCGGCTCGTTGCGGTTCCTTCACCTTCACGATAAGATCGGCCCGACCAAAAATTTCGCTCGGGCCTTCGATCATCTCGGCCCCAGATGCCACGTAGTCTTGGTCGGAAATACCCGACCCCATCCCAGCCCCGGCTTCGACCAGCACCTTGTGCCCCCGCCGCGTTAGCTCTTCAACGCCTACCGGTAGCATCGCTACACGATATTCGTCCTGCTTGATCTCTTTAGGTACACCAACAATCATCATGGGATCTCCTGGGTCGAGAGCGGAGAGGCGAGGGGCGACAACCGAACGCGATAGCTCCTTGGCTCAATTCAACAACTTGCAACGAGTTTCCTGCATTCCATGCCCCAATGCAACAAGTGATTTGTGGACGATGCCACGTAGTAGCCAGAGGGCTCCAAAAGGCAGCTTCTTGCAGACCGATTCGTTCCACCTTTGTTCATCGAAAATGTTCATCGAAGAGCCTAATTGGGGGGCACGAAAGCGAAGCATGGCTCGCGGATTTTTGCGGGGCTCGAGGAGTCGCTCCTACCTCCTCTCTGCCCTGCCTTTGGAGGGGGGAACTCAAAAAAACGCTGCCAAGTTTGGATAATCCCGCCCTTGTGGCCCCCCTCGGGCTGCGGTAAACTGTTGGATTCCCGCGAAAAGTGGGTAAAGACCTTAAGAATCGCGGTCCGCAAGGTTCGCTCGCATCGAGTTGCGGCGTTCCGAGGCGGACACGGAATGTGGATAAGCCGAGGATTGTCGGCGGAAGTTGAATTATGAAAACGTACATGGCCAAGCCCGGTGAAGTAGAACAGAAGTGGCATATCATCGATGCCACCGATCAAGTGGTGGGCCGGTTGGCTAGCCGCATCGCCGTGCTGCTGATGGGCAAGCACCGCCCCACGTATACGCCCCACGTTGATACGGGCGATTTCGTCGTCGTGGTCAATGCCGAGAAAGTCAAGTTCTCTGGCAAGAAGTGGGACCAAAAAGAATACGCGTGGTACACCGGCTACCCGGGCCAGCGGACGGTTTCCGCCAAGACTCGTCTGGAACGCAAGCCCGAACTGATTCTCCACGAAGCTGTTCGCCGCATGCTGCCTAAGAACAAGCTGGCATTCAAGATGATCACCAAGCTTAAGATCTACGCCGGCAGCGAGCACCCGCATCAGGCCCAGCAGCCTGAGCCGCTCGAAGTTGCTGCAAAATGAATTTTTGGATATGGAAGCTTGAGTATTTTTATTGGTCGTTGCAAATGTGTGCTTTGTCATTGGGTGATTTTGGAATGGCCAATTTTCAGTGACAAACGGTCAATGACAATTCCCGCACTAACCCCCTGACCCCCTGACCCCTCCCATGGCAACTGCAGAAAAAGTCATCGATGCCCTTGGAACTGGCCGCCGCAAGACCTCGGTGGCTCGCGTGCGGATTCGCGCCGGCAACGGCAAACTTACGATCAACAACCGCTCGCTGGAAGACTTTTTCAAGGTTGAACAGGATCGCAACGCGGTGGTGGCTCCGCTGGAACATGCCGGTGTTCGCAACAGTGTGGACGTGCGGATATTGGTTCATGGCGGCGGCAGTACAGGCCAGGCCGGTGCCTGTATGCAGGGCATTGCCCGCGCTCTGTTGCGTTTCGATAGCGATCTCTCGGATAAACTCCGCGAAAAGAGCTTCCTCACCCGCGATGCCCGCATGAAAGAGCGGAAAAAGCCGGGTCTACGTGGTGCCCGTCGTGGCACGCAGTTCTCGAAACGCTAGGCGTTCCTTTCCGACTCGAAATCGGTGCCTGGGGCAACACCCAGTACCTGTTCGGTTGGGGCCTCGGCAACTGGTTGCTCCACCTCTCTGCACACCGCTGGGGCGGCAGGCTCCTCGTTGCATTGCTGAAAAGTTGGCCGCGTCTGGCCACTCGCTCTCGCGTATAATTTGGCGACTTCGTGGGATTCCCATCTCCCGGGTGCTTTGACAACATGATAGTTTGGGTTCAACTCGACACAAATCCTTTGCACTGATTGGGTTGTGTCGAGTCGAACCCAAACATTGAATGTGGACAAAGCACGAGCCACTTGCGAGAACGAACATGGCAAGCGAAACGGCCGACGCCCGTCCATCCATTGGCGAGTACCTGATCCGCCGCCTGCACGATTACGGCATCCGCGATGTGTTCGGCATCCCGGGTGACTACATTCTTTCCTTCTACGCGATGCTTGAACAAAGCTCGCTACGGACGATCGGCTGCACGCGCGAGGATTGCGCGGGCTTCGCGGCCGATGCTTACGCCCGTGTGCATGGCATGGGGGCCCTGTGTGTAACTTACTGCGTGGGCGGCCTGAGCGTTTGTAATTCGGTTGCGGGCGCGTATGCCGAAAAATCACCCGTCGTCATGATTACAGGCTCGCCAGGATTGCGCGAGCGTATGCGGAACCCGCTGCTGCACCATATGGTTCGCGACTTTCGCACACAGTACGACGTGTTCGAAAAGCTGTGCGTGGCTGGCACCGAATTACGCGATCCGCAACGGGCATTCAGCGAGATCGATCGCGTGCTGGCCACCTGCGCCCGCTACAAGCGGCCCGTGTACATCGAAATCCCGCGCGATATGGTGCATGTTCGACCAGAAACCTCGCCCCCCTTCCAGCAACCCGACGCGGTGAGCGACACCCGCGCACTGGCCGAGGCGATCGAGGAAACGGCCACTCGGATCGAGAATGCCCGTCAACCGGTGCTGCTGCTGGGGGTCGAGATTCATCGATTTGGACTGCAAGAGGAAGCGATCAAGCTGGCCGAGAAGTCGGGAATCCCGATGGCTGCCACGATGCTGGGCAAAGGCGTGGTGCCGGAAACGCACCCGCTCTACATGGGTTTGTACGAAGGTGCGCTCGGAAACGAGGTCGTCACCAAGTACGTCGAAGCCAGCGACTGCGTGTTGATGCTCGGCACGTTCATGACCGATATCAACATGGGGATTGGCACGGCCGAGTTGGACTTAGGCGATTGCATCTACGTGACGAGCGAATCGTGCCGCGTGAGGTACCACCACTATCATGAAGTGCAACTGGCCGACTTCGTGCGTGCCCTTTCAGCCAGGGCACCGCGCCCCAACACGCCTCCTCCGCCTGCCCCGACCGAGTTCTGGAAGGAACCTTTCACGCTGAAGCCTAACGACCGAATTACGATCATGCGGCTAATGGATCGGCTGGACGAACAACTGGAAGACGGTACCGTCGTGGTGGCCGACGTGGGTGATTCGCTGTTCGGCGCAACAGAATTGACGACTCACGGAAAAACGGAATTCATCAGCCCGGCGTATTACACGTCGATGGGTTTCGCCGTGCCAGCCGCATTGGGCGTTCATGTGGCGCGGCCCGAGGCACGCGTGGTGGCAATCGTTGGCGATGGCGCATTTCAAATGACGGGCATGGAGTTTTCCAACCTGGTACGCTACCAATTTCCCACAATTGTGATCGTGCTCGATAACCAGGGCTACGGAACCGAACGACTGCTTCACCCGGGTGACTGGAAGTTCAACGAAATCTCCCAGTGGCAATTCCATCGATTGCCTGAAATTGTGGGGGGCGGCAAAGGTTACCTGGTCCGCACCGAAGGCGAGTTCGACGCCGCACTCAACGCGGCATGGAAGGACCGCGTCGGCCCAAGCTTGATCCAGGTCGCGCTCGACCCGACCGATTGCAGCCGCGCCTTGGCACGGCTGGGCGAACGAATGAGCAAGACCGTGGTGATGAAGTAAGCTCGATCGATGGTGGGCAAGACGTCAAATAATCGCGGGCCATCAAGTTGCCGCTTCTAAGGGAACCATGCCACAAGGGTATAACAAATGTAATCACTCGAATGTAATTACTCGTGGAAGACCCTCTCAATATCGGGTGGCGTGAAATGGAAAAGAAGCTTAGCAAATACGGCAATAGCTTGGCGCTAGTCATAGAGCGTTCCATCTTGGATTTGCTAGATATCGATGAGAAGACGACGCTAGAGGTCACGACAGATGGCGAAGCACTCATAGTGGCACCCGTTCGAGATACAAAACGACGCAAGCGATTGGAAAAGGCTTTGACAAAATGTAACTCGCGATTTGGAAAGGCACTCAAGCGTTTAGCAGAGTAATCGGATGGAGCCGTTATTCTTAACCCTTGATGAAGTAGTTTTTCCACCGAGATCAAATCGAACGATACGGCGGCTCGCTCGGGGTCCGATTGGGGACTATTGAAACCCGCGGTTGCCATGCCAGCTGCAACATTCGGAGAGAAGTTCCTACACACCGACTCTACCCGAAATGGCTGGGGCTTATCTTTACCACCTGGTTTTGAACCGTCCCTTCGTCGATGGTAATAATCGAGTTGGAGCAGTGGCAGCGATTGTGTTTCTGGAGCTGAACGATCTCCGTGTTAAAGTTGCTCATGATGACTACGCTGAATTGGTTCTATCGACTGCCCGTGGTGAGATCAGTAAATCGGCGATTGCAGAATTCATGAGAGCCTATTTGAATCCTCGATGAAGTTACTACCGCGGGCCTATCAAACTCCATACCCCTGGGCGTGGTTTCCATGAATTTCGTCTGGCTCTATTACCTGTGGGCCGCTCTCTTGATCCTGGCCGCAGCCGGGGCTTGGGTCACGACGCTGGTAACGCTGCCGGGGAACTGGTTCATCGCGGGCATGGCGGCGCTCTTCGCGTGGTGGATTCCCGCCGAGGCGGGGCAAGGCGTTACGTGGACGACCGTGCTTGTGCTCTTGGGGCTTGCATTACTGGGCGAGGTTGTGGAATTCGGCGCAAGTGCGGCGGGGGCCGCCAAGCGGGGAGCGAGTAAACGTGGCATCGTGTTATCGATGGTCGGCGCTCTATTCGGCAGCATGCTCGGGTTGATGGTCGGCACGCCGATCCCCGTGCTGGGGTCGTTCGTCATGGCGATCCTCGGCGGGGCCTTGGGAGCCTATTGCGGTGCCTACCTGGGCGAAGGATGGAAAGGTCGCCAGGAAGAAGATCGCAAAGCCGTCGGCCGCGGCGCATTTGCCGGCCGCATCTGGGGCACCATCGGCAAGCTTGCCGTTGGCGTCGTGATGCTGGTCATCTTGGCTTGGGATTCGCTACGGTAGGCCCTTATCAATACAAAGGCATGAAACCGCACATCGGATCGTTTCCGAATCGTAATATCTCTCCCAAGTTCTTCCGCAAGAGTGTTTCCACCAAGTCCGTTGCGCAGTTGCCGCTCCGTATCCACAATACCTTGGGCGGATGCCCCGCAAGGATGCTTCGTAAATGAAAGTCTTCGTCTTTCGTGATAAGCACATACTTCCCCCTCTTGGCAAATTCCCAGATCATGTCATCGTCCGCATTGGCCAATCCCACGTTGCGAACATGATCACTCAAAGGAAATATGTCGGCGAGCGCAATGGCCAACTTGTGAGACAGTTGTTCGTCGAAGAGCAGTTTCACTGCGGGGCAACCGGTGTTAACATTCGCTCACGTTCTGCCGCAAAGGCAAAGCAACCCAGAATGTCTTCGTAGTGAAGGTCCGGAAAATCAGCGAGCACTTCTTCGATACTCATCCCACCGGCCAAGTAGTCGAGCACATCGCCGACCGTGATCCTCAAACCGCGGATGCACGGTTTGCCACCGCGTTTGCCGGGCTCGATCGTTATGATTTTTCGATAATCAACCATGCTGGTAGCCTAGGATCGGAATGCGGCAGTGTCAATCTCGGCTGTTCATTGCCAACAGGGCCAGGTGGTCATTTGCTTTAGTCAATTGCGAGTGTCCGGGAATTGGATACACGGCCCCCGGCTTTGCCCTCATCGTTCCACAACATCTCAATAACAATTGCTGGATATCCAGTGCAGCAAAGAGGTTAGTGAAAATCACGCTTGTTGAGACCCAATAGTCGCCGATATCGACAGCCTGTTGTCAATGAGGCCTTTAGCTTCGCTACGAATCCACTGCTTTATGGGATCTGAGTAACGATGAGGACTCTGCCTGGGGCTGAAAGAGGTTCCAATTCCCGAACACCCTCAATTTACTGCCGACCGCTTGGTGAATGAGCCATGCGGGACGTTTAAACTCAGCGGGGGTCTGAGTCATTCCTGCGGCTCCACGAGCGTGCCGTTGTATCCCCCCTGCTGGAGAGCAGCGAGAATCGCGGCACGGGGATCAGGTCGGAGCCAACGGCGACGGAACACAAGGATCGGCCTTGCCGCTGGCTCGGCCTTGAATATGCGATGAGGCCTTGAGCTGCGTAGTTGCCAATGGAATCACGTTCTGATGTGTTTTCGTCCGCGATTGGACGGGCTTGCTTTTCGAACAGTAAACGCAACCTTCCGCCCGAACACTCGCTCGAATAAATCGACTTTTCGTTCAGCGGCCCATACATCCACCTCGGCGTCGCCTTGCGATTGAATGACGATCCGCACGACCCCTTCTTGTGCGCGGGCACGCACTTCTGAAACCGTCTGCTGATGCGTGCGGTCGAGCGCAAGCGCCAGTCGCAAGATTGCAGCCAGCGACTTCACGCGCTGTTGATCTTCAGGAGAAAGTTCCGCCAGGTTGGCGTGCCGTTTCTTGGGGCGGGCACCACGATGGTAGCGGGCCACGTTGGCCAGCAGTTGCAATTGGCGGCGCTCGTAACCAGGGAGCTCGCTGTTGAGGACGAGGTGGTAGCTGTGTTTGTGGTGCCCTTCGAAATTTATGAGATAGCCCACGTTGGCGAGGATCGCGGACGATTCGATCAGTTCGCGGTCTTCGGCTCGCAGGTGTAGCGGTGCGGCAAGCTGCTGCCACAAGGAACCGGCGAGTCGGGCGACCTGCCGGGCGTGTGGCAAGTCGACCCCGCAATTCTTCGCAAATTCCTCGATCGCGGCGCGGCGGTCCTCGGTCGGCACGGCCGGGGGTGTCGGAGATTGTTGTACCATCGTAAGGAGAAGCCCATCTCGGACGCCTCGCGTATGCACCTGCACCACATTCACCTGCAATCGCTGCATGATGGCTTCGATCACGGCGAGGCCGGCCACAATGATATCGGCCCGCTGCGGCGAGAGACCGGCCACCTTGCACCGTTGCGCCAGCGTCATGTTGGCCAGGTCGGCCAACAGGTGGTGGATTTGCGGCCGCGTGATGCGGAAGCCCCACATCGGCTGCCCTGCCAAGCCTTGCTGGGCCATGATGATCGCGGCCAACGCCGTAAACGTGCCGCCCGTACCGTAAAGCATCTCGGGCACGAAGGGTGGCTTGCCCATCTCGCGTTTCAACTCGCGGTCAACGTACTTGCACAGTTCGCCAACGCGCTTATCGCTAACTCGACCAGTCGCTCCGCACTGTTCGGCAACACGGACCGCCCCAAGCCGTGTTTCATACACTTGGTCTACCAATCCGCTTGAAGCGAGGACGACTTCGGTGCTGCCACCGCCGATATCGGCCACCGCGACCTTTCGACCAGAAAGATCAAATGCCCGGGCCACGCTCAGGAAGGCCAACCGAGCTTCCTCGTTCGCCGAAATGACTTCGATCGACAGCTTGAGGTCCTTCCTCACTCGATCGCAAAACTCGGGTCCGTCCTCGGCGTCGCGCAGCGCGCTGGTGCCAATCGCCCGTACTTGGTTCACGCTGTAGCCTTGGGCGATCGAGAGGAAATTGCGCAAGACGGTCACTGTGGCATCGGCCGCCTGCGGATCGAGTCGACCTGTCTTCGCAAGCGCCGCGGCCAGTCGCGTGTTCTCTCGTTCTTCATCGAGCACGCGGTAACCGCCCGTGGGCAGTACCTCGGCCACCACGAGCCGAACACTGTTCGACCCAACGTCGATCGCGGCGATTCGCCCGCCGACCAATTGGATGGGTGAAGTGGTTTCTTCCATGTTACCTCTTGCAGAAAACGGCAGATCGTCAATCCATACAGGCCGATTTTAAGAATGGTGGTATCAACCCTCCTGAATTATAGGTTGCGCTGGAGTTCCATGAAACAATGCTGGAATTCAAGCCAATCCGTTTTTCACATTGGGCCACGAAATAGGTGCTGCAAACCGAGCGGATTTCTTCGAGAACGTGGGTACAGAGTTGGAAGTTCCGAATCCCCCTCGGCCCGCGGCACCTAACTGGAAGCCCTACGCGATTTGAGAACGGTTCGGCCCTGTGTTGGAATCTGGGCGACTCGCCACGACTTACCTGGTGTTTGAAAGTAAGGAATTGCGGAAGAAAGTCACCCCTTCCCGGAGTCTCGTTTCGCCCGAAAGAACTGCGAAAGCGATTCGCCGCAACGGTTCGCCAATACGCCCGATACGACCTCGCAGCGGTGGTTGAGCCGGGGATCATCGAGAATACGGAAGAGGGACCGCGCGCTGCCTGCCTTGGGGTCGTCGGCACCGTACACGACGCGGGGGATGCGAGCCAACACGATGGCCCCCGCGCACATGGGGCACGGTTCAAGTGTCACATACAACGTGCATCCTTCTAATCGCCAGTTGGCTAGCGCCTCGGCCGCTTGAGTGATGGCGAGCATTTCGGCGTGGGCCGTGGGGTCGTGTAGTTGTTCGCGCTGGTTATGCGCGGCAGCGATGATACGTGGCCCACCCGCTGCCGTTTCGTGAACAATGATCGCCCCGATCGGAACCTCGTCTTCGCAGCCAGCTTGCTCCGCCTCGCGCAGCGCCTGCTGCATATAGAATTCTTGAGTCGCGGAATCGGGCCAGTCTGATGAAGTTGCCATGTCGAAAGATCGCGGTTGGAGCCATCGCATAATCGCAACAGCCAGCATATTCGTGCAGCACGAACGATCAACGTGCAAGGAGTCGCCTATTGCTCTAATACTTGGGGCACGCGATGGCCGATGCGCACGTTGACCGGGCCGATTTCGCGCCTACGATTCAACAGCGATTCAATCGCGTCGATCGCCCGATCAGGATGGGTTGTGAAACTCGAGGAAACAGGATCATGTGCGGGAAACAATTCGTTCGGAACTGGCGGGTAGCCGTGGCGGCGTTGGCCTATGCTTCGGCTGCTCTAATTACTGCAAGCAACGCTTGGGCGGTGGAGAAGGGGGCTCGCGAATCGGTGTTGGCGGCCGAGGTCTTGGTGCAATTCCAATTAGCCTACCGACTTCATCCCGCCGAATACGACCGACGTTGCGAGCAACTTGCCGGGGCAGTTGCGGCTTGGCGCACGGCACCACGCAGCGCGGAAAACGATGAATTGCTGAACCAATGGCTGCGGGCCGCGATGCGTTCCTCCATGCCAGGCTCCCGGTTGCCACTTCCGGCCGCGCCGATCTTCGCCGGCGTCGAGAACAAGGCCCAACCCGCACCAGCTGAAAGCGTTGCGAATTCGAGTCCCAGCCAAGTGCAGCCGGGCAGCAAGGCGACCGCCGACAGCGAGCCATCGAAACACACCGAAGCACCGCCGAAGGACGCCCAGATGGATCCGTTCGGAGACGATCCTCTCGAAGAGCCCGAGTTCTAGTAACCTGTTGAAGGATCCCTTTGTGGCGTTTATCGATAGGCTCGGAAGCGCACTGGGGGGGACGGCTACTTCTTGCCACCCTTGGCAGCCGGCGCTTTCGCGCCAGGAGCAGCCGCAGCGCCCTCGGCACCCTCTTCTTCTTTCTTCTTCTTTTTCTTCTTCATGGTAAGTTTGCGGACACGCACCTTCGGAAGACCAAGGGGGGAATCGCCATCTGTCCAGGCATCGGCCTCCTGCAATCGGGCGATCCGCTCGACCCGCGTTAAAACGCTCCGATTACGGGTTGAACCACGTTTTACACGCAAACTCTTGTCGATCGTCATTTCAGCTGCTCCAACAAAACACCTGCAAAATCGGGAGACTCGTCAGTATACGGCTTCGGCGGGGGGGAACTCAACCCGAAATCGAAACTCAGCAATAAGCCAATAGGCCCCCGAAAGCCCGAATCGCGGGAAAGCCCCGAAGGTGCCTCCGCTGCGGGCCATGGGCCATCTCTAGAGCAACGTGATATTTGGGGCCACCAACCAGGCCGAATTCTCCCCAAACAGCCGGAAGCAAAGGTACAATTCTGGCCTTATTCGGCAAGCCGCTAGAATCCTACGCCCACATAGGTGTGTGGGCCGTGGCAGTGGTGGTAGTGGCCATAGTGGGGGGCGTGGTAATAGTAGTACGGGCGATACAAGGGTTGCACGATCACGGCGGGGGGTGGGGGCGGAACTTCGCTCACCACACCCAGGGTCGGCGGCGCGGGAAGGGCATACCCTCGGCTGGCCGACATGTCTTGGGCGGCCATCACGACCCGATCGCTCACGCCTTGTTGCTTCAGCGCGATCAGCGATTGCGGGCTCAGGTCGATCCGTGCGCCGCGTGATCGCATCGTGCTGATGATGACCTCCTCGCTGACGCCTGCCCGCGTCATCTGCAAGAGATCGTAATTGGTGACAGCCATTGCGGCCGCCTGCTGATTCATTTGGCCAACGGCGGCGGCTCCAGCCGCCGCCCGGCGCTCGTCCTGGGCATCCTTCGATCGTCCGAGCAAGTTCCCCGTCAGTGCGCCCACCCCAGCGCCAATGAGCGCCCCTTCGCCGCGATCCTTTCTGCCACCCACGATCGCGCCGGTTACCGCTCCCAAGGCACCGCCCACAAACGTGCCGGAGGCCGTATCGTTGTGGTAGTAATCGGGCGCGGGTTGGTAGTAGTACTGGGCGGCCGCCGGTTTCGATTCCAACCCAGCGAGCACCGCCAACGCAATCACGACGACTTTGCGATAGGAACGTTGCAATCTGCCGACCGAGAGTTGGAAAGCCCGCATGGTAATGTCTCGCTGGTGAGGGGAACCGAACGTTGCCGAGGCCCAATCATTTGGGGCCTCGCCCGCTTCCAACGCGCTTAGCGTTACTTATCGACGGAGCGGCAAAGAACCTTATCGAATAGCGAAATTTTCGACCAGCCAAATATTCGGCCAAGGCGGCATGGCGGCAGCGCATGCCTTGCTAGCAACTTTGATGAAGCCGCAAGAGCCAGTTGCGCGGAAGTGCAAGATGAAAAACCCAGTGAATAACCCAGGTCAGGAGCCGCTGCGTGCCTTCTCCAAGGCTTCCGCAATTTTTCCCTCAGGTTCCGGTTCGGGGGGGCCGAGTTCGATGCGGCCCGGATCAATTTTCTGTTCGAGCTGATAGAGAATTGCATCAGTCGAGAACCGCTCAAACTTGAAGTCATCCACGACGAAGGTGCCGCGGCGGTTGTTCGCAACATACGTTACCCTGGCGATTCCCTTCTTCCGCCAACTTCGCTTGTTGACACGCTCCACCTCGTCGTAGCGGAAGGCTTGCCCCCAACTCGAACGAATACCGTTGTCATTCGCTTCAATCCAGCGGCCACGAGCGCGAAGCGGCATCGCGATGAGGAGCAGCCCCACCGCACCGGAGATCGCCGCCATGACGAACTGCGTCACCACGCTGGCATGCCCTGGGATATCGCGCTCTTCGAGGTAGTGATCCCACTTACGACGCTGCTCTTCATTTGCCGTTTGCTCGAACGCGACGACCGTTGCCGGGGCCTGCTTGGGGTCGGCGAACAACGTAGGAAAGTGCCCCTTGAATTTCTGATAGCCGTCTTCGCGATTGGCCGGATAACCGATCACCCCGTCGTACAAACAATACACGGCAAATCCGAGCGCACAGACGCCCATAATGAGGAACTTTCGCCAAAAGCGAGGATCGTTTTCCGCGCGAATCTGCATGGTTCAACCTGAATCGTATGGAACTAGCTCGGATGTTTACAGTGGAGGATAGCCGAGTCGAAACGGCTCGGCTATCTGCACAAGATACAGAATTCCTTGGGAAGAACGGCTCGCACCCATGACGCGCGGCTTCCCAAAGTACTTTCGTACATGACAACACAAACAGCCGCTGCCATTGTAGCGTAGGGCGCTCACAAGGTCAGGGTGTGCAGAAGACCAAGATTCAACCGAACGAGCGGTTAACGAGGGCTTGTGGCGGTGGGCTGGGCGGCCGTTTGGGCCGCGGTTTGGGCGGCCGGCATGGCCGGGAAGAACTGCATCGACTCGATCAGCTCCCGATCGCTCGATGCCACTCGCTCCACGTAGGGCTTCTCGATGGTCACCGTCGCCGCGACGCGGGGGCCGCTCTCGGGTGCCACCAGGAAATAATGCCATTCCACAGGCACCTCATCGACAAGCCCGCGGACCACGGCTTCAAAGCAATTCAGGCTCGCCGCGTTCCTCCACTCTCGGCTCGATACAAACTCCCCAAAGTTCTTTCCGAGCGAATAGCGAATGTCGTTCTGAAACTCTTCGAGGCTTGTTTGTTGCCCTGCTGATTTGGAGGGGAGTCGGCTGATTGTGCATTGGGCCGCCAGGTCGCCGTTATCTATCCGCCGGAAGGTTACCGATTCGCGGCCCTCCGCCGTCAGGTACCACTGCCGACCGTGCCGAAAACGGAACCCCAACGGCAACGATTCGTATTGTAGTTGCCCCGCCGACTCACGACGCAGTTGCTTGACTTCAGCCAAGATCGCCTCGTTCAAGTTGGGCGACTCCTGGATCGGATCGATCGTAACTTGCACCTTCGCCACGACATCAAGCCCCGGCGTCGCGCCGCCAATCGACCGCTTCTCGCGCACCGCCAGGTTGAGTCGGGTGATTCGCCGTTCGTGGCGATTGAACAGATACACGCCACGTACATCCTGTTCGACCGCGGCGCCATCGGCCGAGCCATGCACCACACCCGCCAAACGGAGCTTAACATATCCTTGGTTGCTGCTATCGACAACGCTTTGCACCTCGCACACAGCGATCGTTTCGAGTGCAAGGAGCGAACGCATCACTTCCGCATCGTTGGGCCACGAGGCCCCTTCCACCACCGGCTCGCGCGGCAATAACCGATCGACAGCCACGCTGTTGCCCACCACGTCGATGAGGTCCAATTGATCTCGGTCGATCGTCGCCTTCGGGCAGTAGAGGAGGGGCCGGTCGGCACCTTGCTCGACCGCCACAAGCCGCAACGCGGGCACCAGCTTCGGCGTTCGCCCAGCGTTGCCGACTTTAATAACGGCCTCCGCAGTTTCGTAGTGCCGCAATGCTAGGAGCGTATCCAAACCACCCGATGCGGCCTCTGGGGCTTGCGGGAGACGCAACTCGTCGTATACCAGCTTCCCCACAACGCTGATGGGGAGCTTCTGTTCGGCACCCTGTTCGCTGCCTTCTTCCTTGGCTAATCCCTGACTTAATTCCTTGGCCTCTTTGGCCTGCTGCCGGATGAAGCTGTGGCCGCCCGCATCGAGGTCGATCGTAACCCGTGAAAGCACACGGGAATCCGACCGAGGTCGCAGATCGAGCCGCTCGGCTCCAACCAAATACCCACTCAGGCCACATCCGATGGCAAGGCTCAGAACCAAACGAATCCCTTGAAACTGCATGAAACTCTCCCTTACCCTGGTCGATGTCGATGGGGACCGCTCTAAAGACCGATATCCCCTCTCCGGCTAAATCGTCTACCTAACTCCCTCTGGTTCATCTCAAAAAAATTGCAGGGGAAAGGTCGGGTATCGACAATGTAAAAATGGGAAGAAGCCGCGAACGGGGCAATTAGGGCCACCTGCCAGTTCCACAAGAGCGGAAATCCAGGCTGAAATCGTCGCAAAATGATACACCGATTGTGGATAGGACTTGAGCACGCCCTGGGACTGGTAAGATATTTTCGAGGATTCTGGCCTAACCGCGAACTTTATCTCGACCTAAATCGACTTAACTGCGTACAACAAGACAGCACACGATATTCGGCGAAAATGGCTTGACGCCCCAAGGTGGCAGGCCTACGTGCGAATTGCTAGCTTGGGTGCGGGGTTGCCGGGGCCTTGGCTTCGGCACCGAAATTGCTCGTTACCCAGGTAGCCCGCCGGCCTGCCTCACTGGCACCGGTAGGGGTGATCCGTTCGAGTCGAGTTGTTTTCCCCAAGCATTCCCAATCACTTGCAACAACCTGGCACCCAAGGAGCGAACAACAACACAACGAGCCCTTTGAGATCTGCTTGGCAGGATGGCCTCCCTGATTGCACAAGCGGCCAAGAAGCATGACCCAGGAGTATCCGCTTTCAGTCGGCGGCCCTCTGGAGCAGAGAAGAGTTTGAGGTAGAACCATGCAACGAGTCTATCAGTATCCCGAACTTCGCGAGCTGCGCGATCAGCAGATTCGCTTTGCGCCCAGGCCGAAGAAGCTCGAACAGGTCGAGGCGGCCGAACGCTTGATTACCGAGATCGATTCGGGCAAGACGTATCCTTACGATTACGTTTGTTTCCGGGTGACCGGCTATCGGCCGGCATCTTCGGTACACGCCAAGTTCGTGGGGCAAGAGTTACGGCATGATCTGCGTTTGCTGGTCGAAGACCTTTCCGACTCGGCCGACATGGTGGTCGACAACATTGGCGAACAGGTTCTGACGATCGAAGAGCTGGCTAAGCAGTTCCATGTTTCGACCAAGACGATTTCACGTTGGCGAGAACTGGGCTTGGTAAGCCGCCGGTTGGTGTTCGATGGCCGCAAGCGAGTTGGTTTCTTGCGGAGCAGCGTGGATCGGTTTGTGAAAACGAACCAAGAGCGAGTGGCCCGCGGCGCGCGTTTTAGTCAACTCACGGAAGAACAGCGACAAGACATCCTGGATCGCGCTCGCCGGTTGGCCAGCGCGGGAGGCGGGCAATCGGAGATTTCGCGTCGGCTCGCAAAACGGGCCGGGCGAAGCGTCGAAACAATCCGCTCGACCATTCGGCAGTTCGATCAACAGCACCCCGAGATGGCCATCTTTCCCGACTTGGCGGGGCCGCTCAACGATTCGCAAAAATCAAAAATCTACCAGAACTTCAAGCGTGGCACGTCGGTCGAGAAACTGATGAAGCAGTTCGGCCGAACGAAAACGACTATCTACCGCGTGATCAACGAAGTTCGTGCCGCTCGGATTTCCGAGTTGCCGTTCGATTTCATCCCGAACCCCCGCTTTGCCCGCAAGGGTGCCGAGCAGGCGTGCCTGGGGCCGATGCCCGAAAGCGATACGCCCGTGAAGAAGGCGCGGCGACCGGCGGGTTTGCCTCCGTACCTGGCCAGTTTGTACGAGATGCCGCTCCTCACCCGCGAGCAAGAAGCGCATCTTTTCCGCAAGTACAATTACTTGAAGTATCGAGCGACCAAGTTGCGCGAGCAGCTCGTGCCGACTCAGCCCAAGGCCAGCTTGATGGATCAAATTGAATCGCTCTATCAACAAGCGGTTGCAACCAAGAATGAAATCGCCAGGGCGAACCTGCGGTTGGTGGTGTCGATCGCGAAGCGCCATGTCACGCCCGATCAGAACTTCTTCGAGTTGGTGAGCGATGGCAACATGTCGTTGTTGCGGGCGATTGAGAAGTTCGATTTTGCCCGGGGCAACAAGTTCAGCACTTATGCCAGTTGGGCCATCATGAAGAACTTTGCCCGCACGATTCCAGGCGAATTCAAGCACCGCGATCGCTTCCGAACCAGCCAAGAGGAACTGTTCGAGGCCACGCAAGAACATCGCGGCAACCCGCTCGTGGAAGAGGGGGCGCAAAATCAACGCGAGGCCCAAATCGAGCGGATCCTGCGACGGCTCGACGAACGCGAACAGAAGATCATCATCCACCGTTTTGGCCTGGATCATGCCCGCGAGCCTCAAACGCTCAAGGAAGTGGGCGAATCGCTCGGCGTCACCAAGGAACGCGTTCGGCAACTCGAAGCCCGCGCACTGACAAAACTGCGCGAAGTGGCTCGGGAAGAAAACATCGTGCTCGATACGCTGTAAGTAAAAGCCTGCCCCCTTCCTGAGGACACATTCCCCCGTCATTCTTGGCTGATGGCGGACTCGAAGGCGTCAACCTGGTTGTGCATCGTGTAGAGTCGGTAATGGCCAGCGACCGGCACGACGATACCGCTCGATTTGTTGTCGCCGACGATCGGGTTGCCGGCGTACTTTTCCCAATGGATGAGGTCGGTAGAACGCGCGATGTTCGTATTCCAAGTTCGCGGCGATTGACTGCCGCTGCCGCTACCGTGGTACAAGGCGAAGTACGCCCCCTTGCATCGAACGACTTGATTCATCGCAATCATTTCGCGATCGTAATCGCCTGGGCCAGGCCGCAAGACCGGTTTCTCTTGCACGTTTTTCCACGTGCGTAACCGCGAGTCGGTGGCTCGGGCCAGCCACACGCCTTGATCCAGCCATTCGTAGAACAGGTACCACGTGCCGTTGTCGATCCACACCGTCGGCGTACCGCACGGTCGCTTGGCAGACGACGTGCCGTCGGCCGACAGCACGTCGAGTTCGCCTTCCCATTTCCATTCGAGGCCGTCGCGCGAGGTGAGCAACACGCTGTGATTATCGTGGCAACCTTCCGCAAACATGTAGAAGGCCCCCCCATGCTCGACGACCATCATGTCTTCGACCCACTCGTTGCGAAACAGCGGATTCCGCACCGAACGGGTCCAGTGAAGGCCATCTAGCGAGGTTGCGTACCCCAGAAACTTGGTGCCTTCGCGTGTGCCGTCGTAACCGGTGTACCACATGCGGTACGAGTTGTCAGAGCGAAGGATCCAACCGCGTTCGCGGATTTTGGTGTCCCAATGCCCAGATCCTGCCGCCAAGAATACCGGATTCCCGGCCAGCGGCTTCCAATGCACAAGCTCAGCAGGAAACGTGGTGGGCTGCGCTTCCGCACAATGACCTGAAGGCACAATGGCCAAGAAGGAAATTGCACACTGCAAAATGAAAACGGCAAATACCAAATTGCAGAAAGCCCGCTTCGCGTTCATGGGGCGTTATCTCCGTCTCGTGCTGGGCTGCGACGATTTCGCCGGCCATACGCTGCATGACCGGCTATGACGGCGAGTACAAGGCTTTGCCTTAGAACTCCACTCGCTTTTTTCGGAGGGGGTGGGAGAGGGGGCTCGGATAAGCTCAGAGTAGTGCTTGTGGTAATACGTTCGACTCTTACACTTACGGGGCAAGGTTGCCACGAGAACCAAGTTCCACCACGGGGAAAGGAAGGGTTTCAAAACACGTTCTTAGCTTTTCACGGCGGCCTTCAAAGCCAAAAGCCCACCTTACCTGAGACCGCAACCAAGCCGAAGCGATCGGCCGCACTAGCTTGCGGAGATCAATGAGATAATTTCCTCGGCTAATTCGGGCCGCAATTGCTGCTGATGCCGAAACTCAAGGATATTGTTAATTATCTCGATCGTCTCGGCTTCGCGAAGCTTTGCTTCCGGTATCATGTCGTTTTCCCACAGCCAATAGGAAACCTCGCACCAATACCAAAGCGGATGGTCGTCGCAGATATGACATGCAGGGCCCGGGAAGCCCCCAGGTCCGCGAGTGCCGGCAATAAACTGATTGATTTGCTGCCGACTTCGCCCTGTTCTCCTTGCGATTTCTGCTTGCGTCACAAGATTGCATTCGTCAACTCGCAAAACGTCGGCGCCAATACCCGCCTCTCGCACATCCTTGATGGCGCTGAGAATCGCATCCTTGATTGAAGACGCTCGACGCGCAAACGTTGTATAGACACGCCCAGAGCGAACGCTTATCGTTGCATCGTCGCAGCCGTTTTCGTAAAGCTTGTTGACCGCCTCGTCTGTGACTGAATCAACTCCAGTCAACACCAAGGAAAACTCATATTCCGCTTGGCAGTTTGTTTTGTCCATCGTGCTGGCCTTTAGGTGCCGGTTGGTTCGTCCGCGCGGCAATGTGGGCAAAGGTCGATTTCCCTTCGCAGTTGCCGCGCATGGGTTTCGCGGCTGCGCGGCGTAGAGTAAACGAACACAATGCAGCCATCGCGGCTCCGCTCCGGGCAGTACAGCTTGCCCCAGATATGTCCGTTCGACAGTTCCGCCACCCAGCCGAGGTCTTCCGCGTAACTTACGGCTTTTTCGATATGCTTATCGGGATGACGGCTTCGCGCCATGCAGTTAATCCTACCACGCCGTTAACAAATGTCAACGCGACCGTTGGGCTTCAACAGCTATCACCGAATTTCTGCGAGAGGAGTAAGGTTTCGATCCAAACTCCTGCTGGCAAGCGTCAAGAGCGGAGCCGCCAGCTTCCGACTCGTCAGCGATTTCGGCTCCAATGGCTCACCGATCACCTGCTTCTTCCGCATGCCGCGTTATACCTCTCGCGGTCAGGATGTGAAACGTTATTCGTGGTTCAGATCATGTGCCTAAGTCCAGCCAAACGGAGAGGACAGGA
>JADZFK010000259.1 GCA_020849945.1 Pirellulales bacterium
ATCAAGGTCTGATCGGCCTCACCGACAGATACCTTGAGTTACAACAGTAAAAGAAACCGCCGGATACGATGAGTACGTCCGGTGGTGTGGGAGGACGGGAGCCGCGAGGCTCCCTCCTACCCGATTCGTTGTGGGTCACCAGAGCCTGTTCGTTGCAATTCTCCTTCCGGCGCGAGATCATGCTCTAGGAAGTAAATGAACACCGAATAGCGAAACCCACCGTGGAAGAAGACTCATCCAGTTCGATTGACCAATTGCTTGCCGAGGCGAAAGCTCTCAGCCCAGATGACCGGTTGCGGCTTGTGACACGGTTGTGGAAGTCGCTGCCGGCCGAGCATCAGCGGGCGCTTTCCTCGTTGTTGCGCGAGGATGAGATGCAAGAGTTTGTTTCGCCGCGAGACCCGTTTGCCAGCCTGCCGATTCTACCCAGGAGACCAAAGGGACTGCGGGAAAACGAGTTGTGGAAGAAGCTGTTCGACCCGGCCAACACATCGGAGCTATATTCAGCCCCGAAGCGGTTCGATTTGGCGACAATCTTCGTGGTAACGGCCGCGTATTCGCTACTGCTTGGCGGGCTGGCGATGCTTGATGCCATTCCCGTGGTGATGGTGGGCTTCAGCGTTTTGGCGGCCGTAGTTACTGGTGCTCAAGCATATTTTCAGAACACGCTCAATCCACGTGGTGTCTCCATTGTTGCTGGCATGGTGGTAAGTACGTTGTTCGTGTGGGCTGGTCACGTCATACTCAGATCTTACGTGGCCATTCCCTTTACGACCTTTTTTTTCGGCCTCGGCTGCGGCAGCTTTGTGGGGTATCTTATGGGCACCTTGGTCGGTGGAGTCTTCTTGGTGGCCGACGAACTACGCGGAAAGCTTGACCCGGCAAGGCCCACCGACGGCGAAGCTCCCTCGACATCACCTTTTTCAGACTCGGACGATGAGTGACTTTTCGCATTTCGACTCGACTGGCGCGAGCCGCATGGTGGACGTAGGGGCGAAGGCGGTAACGCGGCGCGTGGCCCGTGCCCGTGCCTCAGTGCGGATGGAACCGGCAACGCTCGGGCTGATTCGCAACAAGGAGGCGGCCAAGGGGGATGTGCTGGAAGTGGCACGGTTGGCCGGCATCATGGCGGCAAAGCAAACTTCGGCTCTCATTCCGCTTTGTCATCCGATCGCGTTGGAATCGGTGAAGATCGACTTTGCCTTCGAGGGAAATGAAACGCTGGGAATCGAGGCAACGGTCGAGGTCGAGGCTAAGACGGGTGTCGAGATGGAAGCGCTCACCGCCGCGAGCGTGGCGGCTCTTACGGTGTACGACATGTGCAAGAGCGTTGACCGCGGCATGGTGATCGGCCCGATTCAACTCGAAGAAAAATCGGGCGGCCGTAGCGGCAAGTGGCAACGAAGCATATAGCCCCCTGCGATTTAGCCCCCGGTCAATGACCGGGGGCCAAGTGGCCAAGTTGACCGATTTGTTGCGCCACGTCATTCGCATCGGCCTCGCCTTCCAGATCGATGAACCGGCACTCGCTGAGGCTGCGGAACCATGTGCCTTGGCGTTTGGCGAAACGGCGCGTGCGGTAGGTGATGCGGGCGATCATTTCATTGTGGTCGTATTCGCCGGCGAGAAAGGCGAGTGCTTCGCGGTAGCCGACGGCTTGGCGGGCGGTGCGACTGAGTAAACCCTCTTCCTTTGGGAGAGGGGGAAGACCTGTCAGGCTGCGTACTTCGTCGACTAGGCCGGCGTCGACCATCGAGCGGACGCGGGCGGCGATGCGCTCGTGCAGTTCCTCGCGTCGGCGTCGCAGCACAAACACGCGGCACTCTTGAGCGGGTCGGCCATCCTCGAATTGCAGTTGCTGATGGCTGATCGGTTCGCCGGTGGCGCGGAAGACCTCGAGCGCGCGGATCAGACGGCGGGTGTCGTGGGGATGGATGTTGGACGCGGCGACCGGATCGATTTGCGTGAGGCGGTCGTAGAGCGCCTGTGCACCGACCGTTTCCAATTCGTGCTCGATTTCGTCGCGCATTTTCCAGTCGGCGGGTGGGCCATCGAACAGGCCGCGGAGCAAGCTCTTGAGGTACAGCGGCGTGCCGCCGACGAAGAGCGGCTTATTGCCGCGAGTGCGGATGTCGTCGACCACTGCGGCCGCTGCTTCCACATACTGGGCCACGCTATATTCGTCGGCAGGGTCAACGATATCGATGAGATGATGCGGCACGATGGCCCGCAACTCGCGCGAGGGCTTGGCCGTGCCGATATCCATGCCGCGGTAGAGCGTCATCGAATCCAGGGCAACGATCTCGGCACCTAACCGCTGCGCCAGGGCAACGCCGATATTCGTTTTCCCCACGGCGGTAGCACCTGTGAGAAACCAGCAATCGTGAAACGTAAGGGTCATCAACCAAACCGCCGCTTGCGGGTTCGCGCTGCGAAAACTACACTGAAAGTCCGCTTCGATTAGAAAGCCCGGCCCTTTGGGCCGCGGAATCATTCTGTTTGAAGCGGCCCTTCACCCTATGTTCTCCGACCCGAGACGGATCGGCTATGTATTGATTGTCGCTTGCTTCTCTCCGGTTGAAAAGCCATTCGATCTGTGACCTCCTTACGCCCACTCGATGAGCTTGCGAATACGATTGCCGATCGGGCGGCCAACCCGAGCGAGAAGTCGTACACGACCCGATTGCTCGATGGCGGCGTGGCAGCCATTGGGGCCAAGGTGCTGGAAGAGGCGGGCGAGGTGGTGGAAGCGGCGGGCGAACCCGGTGAGGCCGGCCGCGAGCACTTCATCCGCGAGGTGGGCGACCTGACCTATCATCTGCTCGTGCTAATGCAGCACCAGCATTGTACGTTGGCCGACCTGGAGGCCGAACTTTCCCGCCGGTTTGGTGTCTCGGGTTTAGAAGAGAAGGCGGCGAGGAAATGCGAGTAGTCGTTAGGCGTTGGTCGTTAGTTCTCTTGAATCGTACTTTGCACGTGGGGTAGCGGTTTTCATTTCTGCTTCCCTGCCCCCTGCATCCTCAATCCTTTCCCATGTCTGAAAACCTTCGCATTGGCATTCCGAGTAAAGGCCGACTGGCCGAGATGGCTTCCCAGTTGCTGGTCGAGGCGGGGCTGAAGTTTCGTCGGCAGGAGCGGAGCCTGTTCGCTCGAGTTCGTGACATGCCGATCGAGGTCACGTTCCTCCGCACGGATGACATTCCCGTGCTGTGTGCGGAAGGAGCGATCGACATGGGAATCACGGGGGGCGACCTGATCGAAGAATCGGGAGTCGACCTTTCCACGCGGCTTTCGCTGGGGATGGGCAACTGGCGGCTGGCGATCTGCGTGCCGGAAGAAAGCAATATCCGGGAACCGGCCAACCTGGCGGGCTGCCGGATCGCCACGAGTTTTCCACACGTGACCCAGAAGTATTTGGACCGGTTGGGCATTTCGGCACACATTGTTCAACTGACCGGCTCGGTTGAAGTGATGATCACGCTGGGAGTAGCCGACGCAATTGTCGACCTGGTGGAGACGGGCAGCACCCTGGCAGCGAATCGGCTTGGCATGCTCGATGAGCTTGGGTGCTACGAAGCGGTGCTCGTACAGAACCAACTGACCGAGCACACACAACTGGCCGATCGCGTTGTTCGTCGGCTAGAAGGGGTCGTAATTGCGCGGAGTTACTCGCTGCTGGAGTACAACGTGCCGCGGGCCAAACTGGCCGAGGCGGAGAAAATCACGCCGGGGTTTGAATCGCCGACGGTGGGCAAGTTGGAAGAGCCGGGCTGGTATGCCGTCCGCGCAATGGTAAAGCGGAGCGAAGTCATCGAGATCATGGAACGGCTAGACGCACTGGGAGCCACCGCGATCCTCGAGACGATGATCACGAATTGCCGGTTGTAACACGCAACTTGCCGTTGGGTGGTTCGGTTCGCAATGGAACCATGCAGCGCGGATGACTCGCACGGTAAAGGGCTTTGTCCTACCCTTGCTGCAAGCTGGTGCAAGCTAGCATGGTGAACGTCGAACTTGTCGTCCGTGCGGTGGGCTGCTAATCTTTGCCGCTTTTCTACCGACTCTTTTCGACCGAGCCAGCTTAGCGAGCAGTGATGCGTTCTGAGCGATTCTTACTGAGGGTGCAGACTTTGTGCGCGGCGATTGCCTGCGTTACTTCGCTTGGCTGCGCCTCGGTGGAGAAGCGGATGGCACCTTCGCACTTTCGCGATTGGACGCCCGAGCAGGCGATTTTGCCGATGGTGGAGTTCCAAGGACAACTTGCCACGGTCCGCAACATTCGCAACTGCAAGTACTTTGCGAACGATGTGTACTTGGTGGACTATTACGACAAGGCTTTCGATTTGAACCGAGTGAAGGGGGTGGATTACATTGTCGTGCCGTTTCCGGGTGTGTCCGCGATGGCGCATGTGATGCTGAGCTTCGAGTTTGAGAGGCCAGGCGGCGAGCCGGAACGGCTTGCCGTGAGTGTCGAAACTCGCAAGGAGCGCGGTGAAAGATACAATCCGCTCAAAGGTGCCGCAAACCAGTACGAGCTGATGTACGTGGTGGCGGACGAACGCGATGTGATCCAATATCGAACCGTTTACAACGGCGAAGATGTGTACTTGTATCGCACCACCGCATCGCCCGGGGCCGCTCGAGAACTGCTGGTAGACGTGCTGAACCGGGCAAATGAAGTCGCACAAAGGCCCGAGTTCTATGATACGATTACGAATAATTGCACGACAAACATTGTGCGACACATTAACCGCATCAAGCCGAATCGACTCCTGCCCGACTACCGCGTACTCCTTCCTGGTTTTTCAGATCAGTTGGCCTACGATGAAGGATTGATCGAACGCCACGGCACGTTCGAGGAGACTAAGCAAGCGGCCTACGTGAACCTCTTGGCGCAGCGCTACGCTGGTCGGGAGGATTTTTCGGAGCGGATACGCCAACGGTAGAGGAAGAGCTACTTGCTGGTCGGCCGCCGATCGATGTTCATTTCCGGCCGCAACGACCGAAACAGGCGAAGCCATTCGAGCCAGATTGCCCGCCGGATTGCATTTTCTCCCTTGGCTGTCGATTTTTCTAGATCCGCGATCGACTGGCCATCGTAGTGGCCAATCCAACCGCAAGCCGAGGTCCGCGAGCCAAGTAGAAACTTGCGTAAGTCATCGGGCGAACAGCGAAGGTTGAAGGTTTCTTCAACGACGAGCGGTTTGCCCACCGCAAACTGCTTTACGACCTCGTCGGCTTCTTCCAACTCCCCGGCTTCAGGATAGATGTGGACGGCCATGAAATCGAGTTCCGGTGCGATTCTCTCGGGCACGAAGCCAGAGAAGTGTCCCCAGGCTTTCGTGGAGGGGAGTAGTCCCACGGTAATCAGGTGGCGTTGATCGTGTTGCCGTATGGCTTCGTTCTGGGTCTTGATCCACTCGATTGCAATTTCGTGACGTTCCCGGGCTGGTTTGTTAATCGAGATGTACTGCACGAAGTCGTAGTTGCCGAAGAGGTTACCGGATCGCCATTCGCCCGAATTACGTTCTTGCGCGGCCACGACCGGTTCGTTGATCAGGTCGTAACAAAAGATAGCGTGGCTCTCGGCGCCTAACGTCGCAATCGACGACCAGAATTGCTGTTGTGCCCGCCAGCGTTCGTGCTGGGGAAGTTGGTCGTACCACTTGGGAGTATCGGTTGGTCGGTAACAGGCCAAGCCGGTGATATCGAGATAAAGGCCCAGTTCTTCCGCGAGGCGGATGAGTTTCCCCAGCCGTTCCAGCGATTTTCGATTCGTTTCTTCAGGGCCATCCATGAAGGCCGCGACTTGCAAATGGATGCGGACGACGTTCGCACCGAGGTCCTTCATCTCGCGGAAGTCTTCGAGAATGGTAGGCCAGTCGGATTCCCAGACATCCTCAAGAAGTTTCTCGCCCGGTGCGTAGTTGAATCCCCACGGTACAAAGGCGGCCCCCGAATTGCTCAACTCAAACGAGCGGCCGCCGGGCGCGATCCGGACCGGCTCGAGTTCGGCGCGGCATCGCGTTGTTAGCAAAAACGATGTGAAGAGTGCGAGCAAGTGCGCTAAGACAGGAAGCCGCGATCGCGTGACATGTGGGACTCCTGCAAACAGCCAACAAAGGTCACAGTTCCGCATCACGGCATCTCCACAATGGTTGGCTCGCCTCGGGTCGAAGGTGGGCGAACTCCCTGCACGAACGATTCATAATAACGCCCGACCAAGATGGCCGGTCTCTCTTTGTTTACCGGCCAAGATGGTCGGGCTACATAAACTGCGAGGCTCCTTCGTTTACTCGCCGATGATCTTCACCAGTACGAGTTTCTTGCGGCGGCCATCGAACTCGCCGTAGAAGATCTGTTCCCACGGGCCGAAATCGAGGCCGCCTTCGGTGATGGCGACGACGACTTCGCGGCCCATGATTTGCCGTTTGTGATGGGCATCCGCATTGTCTTCGCCCGTGCGGTTGTGGTGGTACCGCTCCGGCGAGGGGTCGAAGGGTGCAAGCGTTTCTAACCATTTCTTGTAATCGTGATGCAGGCCCGATTCATCATCGTTGATGAACACACTGGCGGTGATGTGCATCGCATTCACGAGGCAAAGTCCTTCTTGAATGCCACTTTCACGCACACACTCCTCGACCCGGGGCGTAATGTTCACGAAGTCCATTCGCGTCGGCACGTTCAACCACAATTCTTGGCGGTACGATTTCATGGGAACCGATTCGGTTTCAGTTGGAAGGGCTTGCGTGTTCGGCAGAGGGAAAATCCTTGGGAATGGGGATCTTCACCTTGCCGGTGGCTGCCCATTCGGCGCCTCGTTGGAATGTGGTGACAAAGCCGACGCAATGGATGGAATAATCAGCGTGCCCCAGCACGGTATGGAAAATGCGACCACGTCCGTATTCGAGTGTCATGAGCATGGGTTCGTGTCGGCCGGAGCCGCCGTGGGCGGGGTCGGCGTAAGCCGTCGCCAAGACATGAAGCCCTTCGGCCGGGCCGCGCAGACTATCGTAAAGTTCGTCCTTGGTATGCTTCCAAAGAGGTGGCAGGCCTCGCATGATGGGGTGCTCGGCATCGCGGGTGCGGAGTTGGAATTCGTGCTGCGGCCCGTGGTGGCCCGCGGGCCCCGGCGAATCGTCGCGTTCGATGGCGCCTTGCTCGTTCAGAAAAACCCGAGGACCACTCTTTTCGCTGCGACCGCCCCAGCCGCCGAGGCCGATCATCCGATTGAAGGCAGGCCAATCGGGAAATGAGTTATTCGCCGCATGGACCGACACGAAACCGCCGCCACCCGATAGATACATTTCGAAATCGTGCTCCGATTCTTTCGACCAACGCTCGCCGTTGTAGTTGCTTACAACCACGTTGTAGGCAGAGAACTTTGGACGAAAGCCGCTCATGTCCTTCCCGGCCGATGGCGATGTGGCGACATCAACGGTGAAGCGCCCACTTGATTCCAAGACCTTCTTCAACAGCGGCGTAGTCTTTTTCCAATCGTGGTTATTCTGGCCATCCACAATCAAAGCTTTCAGCTTGGGTTGGTCCTCGCCGGCAGAGGATTGCGTAAACGCCATCAGGATGAACGCCATCACGATCGGCAGGCCATGAAGTGCAAGTTGTTTCATCACGATGCACACTCAACTTTCGCATAAGAGGATTAGCTGGACAGCGCCAGGTTTATGGCAGCTAGCGTTCTTAACTCGGTACGATGTCGAGTTTTATGGACTTGACGTACTGACGAAAAAGAAACGACCCTCCGCGTGTTGAAAGTTTTACGCGGAAACCACGGAGGGTCGTTCCATGTCGGTTCAGGATATCGCAAAGCTGGGCAAAATGCTCGCCCAGTTTTTGGCAATTTTTGCTTGCTGTTTCGCTCGGCCTGGCGGGCGAACACTCTCGGCTGTTTATGTTCGGGGTCTGCTCTCGGGCGTGCGGCGCAAGAACGCCGAGGCGATCGCGCTGGATCAGTTTGTCGCCCCCCGAACCTTGCAGCGATTTCTCGAATCCATCGTTTGGGACGAACAGAAGTTACGAGACCGTTGCCAGCAGCTTCTCGCCACCGAACACGCCCGTCCGGAAGCGATTGGTTGCATCGACGAGACCGGAACGGCCGGAGTCCAACGACAGCACAACGGCAATCGGGGAAAGATCGAGAATTGCGTCAACCGCGTGACCTTGGCCTATTCCGTGCCTGGATTCGACAGGGCCGAGCATTTATTCAAATTGGGCGAGTGTATTGGAAATCAGCCCGAAGCGTCCGCGAGGGAAAAAGCACATATTCCCTCGCGGACGCTTCGGGTTTGTGAGTCCTCGCTGTCGCGAACAACTCTACCAGGCGGAAGCCGACCGCCAGACCTACCATGCCCGCCGAAACGCGCAGGCTTCCAACGCCCATCGCAAAACACGCAACAAACAACTCGCCGAACTGGGAATCGATACCGAACAAAGAATCGATGCCGAACAAATCAAATCGGTACCGCCGAAAACGCCGCCATGCTAAGATCAATCCATCGAACCTGGCGCTGTCCAGGTAG
>JADZFK010000260.1 GCA_020849945.1 Pirellulales bacterium
GAGGTGGTTCGTGCGGGACAGGCTGCACGGAGTGAAGTCCGTGCGACGAATTGCGGGCACGGAGAAAGAGGTGAATTGCCAATGGTTTTTGGTCAATTGAAATTGGGTCGTTTCTGAAATGGCCCATGACCGATGGCCACAATACCATGACCAAACTAAATTCTCCGTGTCTCGGCGGGTGGCACTCGATGATTTTCGAGGCGGTTAGCAGTTTGGTGGAATTCTCGGGCTTCTACGAGAGTTGCTTAAGAATCGCCGAAAATTCACGCTCTTTCCGTCGTCGCATTTGAAAAGTGAACTCCCCCCTTCTGAAAACCGTTGACACTGATGGATGAAATTCGCAACGAGAATCGCACGGGTTGCCAAGCCACCGGACGGAGCGATCGGTTCGCGGAACCCGTTGAAGAGCAATTTGCAGCCGTTGTTGAGGAAGTCGCACCTCGCATCCTCCGTTTGTCGGAGCCAATGGGGAAACGGTTGCTGAACTGTTACCTGATCGAGGATGCAAAAGGTGCGATTCTGTTCGACGCGGGCCTTCCTGGTTCGGTCAGTCGTCGGCTGGAAATCGGCCAGCTCTCTGGGCCGATTGGCCGATTGATCGTTTCCCACGCGGACGCCGATCACCTAGGCGACGTGGCCAATTTGAAGAACCGGTATGCGAATCTGCGTGTTGCGTGCCACAGGTTGGAAAGAAAACGGTGCGAGAACCACGATCTGCTCGTCGGGGAGCGGTATGACCACGCGAGAAAGCGTTTTGGATTCGGATACCCCGAAAGTGTGCTGACTGCGTTGCGCGATGCGTGTGGCGACGACTTCGAGGTGGACGACACATGGGAAGCGGGCGATTGTTTGACCGGCGGTGGTCTTCGGTGGCAGGTACTTTATTTGCCGGGGCATAGTGCGGGGCACCTGGGGCTTTGGAGCGAACAGGAGGGGATTTTGTTGGGTGGTGACGCCGTGCTGGGGCTGGGTCCGCCCGGTGTTGGAGGAAAGCCCTCGATGCCGGGAACTCACGAAGACATTCCTGCTTATTTGAACACGATCGATGAGCTGGGCCGGCTGGATGTTCGGTTGGCGTTGCTGGGACATTGGCCTCCGCTTGGCGCGGGTGAGTTTGGCAAACTGCTCGAACAAAGCCGCGAGCATGTTGGACGCGATCTGGCGGTGGTTCGCGAAGCGATACAGTTACGCAGCCGCTGGACCTTTGCCGAGATGCTCGCGCGGCTCAACGAGAAATTCTCCAGTTGGGAAGTGGACGAGGATGCTCATTACAGTTACGCTTTAGCAGGATACCTACGGTTTCTAGAATCGTGTGGGGAAGTGCGGATTACCGAGGACGGGACGATTGCGGTATGAGTCGTGCAATGCCGAGTAATATGTTGGCCGGTCGAGTTGCCGCCGTAACCGGCGGGGCGAGCGGCCTGGGTCTTTCGACCGCTCGTTGCTTAGCCTCGCACGGCGCGAGTGTGTTTCTGCTCGATCTGGATGCGGACCAAGCGAGGGAGGCCGCTCAGACGGTCGGTTCTGCCGTGGAGCATCACGGCATTCGGTGCGATGTTACGCAGGAGGAAGATCGCCGTACCGCTTTGGAGCAAGTGGTTCACATTGCGGGGCGCCTGGATATTCTGGTGAACAACGCGGGGATTCAGTACCATGCGAGTGCCGAAGCGATTGAACCGGATCGTTGGCGTCAGCTCATGGCCGTCAATCTGGACGCGGTCATGTTTCTTAGCCAGAGCGCTGCGCGATACATGATTCCACAGAAGAGCGGTTCGATCATCAATATAGCGAGTTTGAATGCACTATTCGGCATGCCTGGCCGCGTGGCGTACACGACTTCGAAAACTGCGTTGCTCGGACTGACACGTAATTTGGCGGTTGATTGGGGGAAGTATGGCATACGGGTGAACGCGGTGTGCCCGGGCTACCATCAAACGCCCATGTTGGAGGAGTACGTTCGACGGGGTGTGCTCGATCCGGAGCGAATACGGCGACGGATTCCGTTCGGGCGTATCGGCTTGCCGAGTGACGTGGGCGATGCCGTCGTATTTTTTGCGTCGGATCTTTCGAGTTATGTGACGGGGCAGCACCTTGTCGTGGACGGTGGTTATTCGGTATTCGGAGCGCCGAGCGAGGCTAGCGCATGAGCGGCAGGATTGAAGAGATCGAGGCTTTCCGAGTACGAGTTCCATTGCCCCGCGCGGTTCGCGTGGGAAAAATGGTGATCACCCAGCGCGATTATGTTGTGGTCAAGATATTGGATGAGGATGGCCGAGTCGGCTGGAGTTACGGAACCGGACGTAACGCGCCCATTGCCGAGACCATTGAGCAGACGATCAAGCCGATCTGGCATGGGCAGCGTCTTGACGATTACGAAGCGATTTATGAACTGGCGGTTGGCAGTAACGTTTGCCTGGGAACGAACGGGATCTTCTGGCGCGCACTGAGCTTGTGCGACTGCGCTTTGCACGATCTTCTCGCAAGACGTGCGAACACAAGTCTGGCGGTTTTTTTGGGGGGCACATTGCACCAAGTCCCCTGTATGTTGGTCGGCGGCTATTCTTACGTGAACGATTCTCCCGCAGACTTTGCGGAACAGATACGCGCGATGGCGGCCGAATCACCGGCCGGCATCAAGATCGCCAGCACGACGGATTACCGGCGCGACACCGAGCGACTGAGAACTGCGCGGGAAAATGCCGGCGACATCCCGTTGATGCTCGACTTGTACTGGAGCGCCGACCCCGTCGAACCGCTCATCGAAGAAGCAAAGAACTGGCGAGACCTTGGCATCGGCTGGTTGGAAGACCCCGTTCCCTTCGACTATTACGAGGAAGCCGCGAAGCTGGCGGCGTCCACTCGCCTGCCCATCGCGATTGGTGACGAGCAGAGCGGGCGTCGCCAATTCGATCGCCTGATGCGCGAGGCGGGCATCTCTGTCGTGCGGCTCGATGCGACGGTTTGCGGGGGTGTGCGAGCCTTTTTGGACATTGCCCGAGCCGCCGCGGAGCGCGGGCTCGAGGTATCTTGTCACATCTTCAGCCACCTGCATCTGCAACTGGCTTGTGTGGCGACAAATGTGCGCTGCGTGGAGCAGTTTCCGATAAGTTTCGGGCTCGAACCGGTCCACGAATTATGGCGAAGCAATCCGTTGGCAACCGACGGTTTTTTGCGCCCCGATCGTTTCGCACCCTGCGGGACCGGTTATGAGTGGGATGAGGCAGCGATCGCTCGTTACCGGCTGGAAAAAGCGTGACATGGGTGCGGAGCATAGGAGTGATCGTGTGTGTACGTCAGAGACAATGAAGCAAGAGAGAATAGAGGAGAAAGAAGAGCGATACGGTCTCTGTTCGACCTTACGACGCCTTGGCTTGAATCTACGACGTGGAGAAAGCCCGTCCCAACTGTTGTTCTGATATTATGACCACGATCGACCTAACCGGCAGAAACATTCTCATCACCGGCGCTTGTGGCGCCATTGCGCAATATATTGTTCAGCGATTGAGCAGTGCGGGTGCTACGCTGCTGCTCACCGACGTTCTTGATCGGGCGAAGGCGGAAGACATTTTTTCGGGCTGGAAGTTGGCCTCGCGTATTCTCTACCGCACGATGGATGTAACCAACCACACTCAGGTGGAAAGCGTCGTGGATCAACTATCGTCGGAGACTGGGGGCATCGAGACGTTTCTTGGCCATGCAGGTGGCTGCGCGATGCACCCGTTTGCGAAGACCGATCCGACGGAGTACGACCGTATCTTTCAACTGAATTATTTCGGTCAAGTGAACATCGCACGTGCCCTGTTGCGGTGCTGGACGGCATCGCGTGTGGCCGGGCACGGGATTTTTACCTCGTCGTTGGTTGGCTCATTGCCGTGGATCAACCTTTCGGCGTACTGCCCGGCCAAAGCGGCATTGCAGATGCTTGCCCGCTGCCTTGCGCTGGAGTATGCGGAGCACGGAATTCGGTTCAATGTTATCGCTCCGGGGCATGTGGCAGCGGGATCTTCGCTGAACGTGTACGAGACCGACCCGGAATATCGCCGCATGGTGGATAAGGTCATTCCACTGGGGCGACTGGTTCGCCCGGAGGCGATTGCGGACGTGCTGCTATGGCTGTGTTCACCTTTGGCGGACGACGTGAACGGCCAAGTGATCGGCGTGGATCTCGGGGCCGCAATTCCCAAGGTAGGAGGATAACCGATGATTTACGAGCTTCGTGTTTACACATGCCTACCCGGACGAGTACAAGACGTTCTCCAGATGTGGGAAAGAGAAGGCCGCGAGATGATCGAACCCTACATGCAAATGGTCGGGCAATGGATTGGCGAGTCGGGCAATTCAAACCAGATTTACACGCTATGGGCATTTCGAGACATGAATCACCGGCAAGAAGCTCGCGCTGCACTGATGAAGCACGAAGGGTTTGCTGAATACTTAGCTCGTTGCCGCGCGTGTTATGTCGAACAGGTATCCACGTTCCTCACGCCCACGTCGTTGAGCCCGCTGCAATGATGACGGGCACTTTGAAGCAATACCGTGCCGTGAAATGGCAGTGCCTTGTCGCCGGCGTATTAGCGAACGGCGTCGGCGTGAGTTTCGTGGCTTTGAGGGGAGAGGCCAAGACTGGTTGAGAACATGTGTGTGACCTCATGAAGAAGACGCTTTCTGGCATTACCTGGAAACACCCGCGAGGATACAATCCGTTGGCCGCTTCGGCCAAGGCTTGGCACACCATGCATGCTGGTGTGGACGTGACTTGGCAACAACTGCCTTGGATGGAGTTTGAGCGGGCGGTGATCTCTTCTCTCGAGTCGGCCGACGGGCGTTTCGACCTCATCATGCTGGACCATCCCTGGAGTGGCCTGTTCTCCAGTCGAGGGTGGCTTCTCCCCTGCAATGAGTATCTCTCGGCTGCGGAAATTGAGGACCTGCGTCGGCGGGTTGTTGCACCAAGCTTGGAGAGCTACGAGTTGGACGGCATCCTGTGGGCGTTGCCGGTTGATGCCGCCTGCCACACAGCCGTCGTTCGCGCCGACCTGATCGATCCGTCGAGCGTACCCACTACCTGGGAAGACGTTGGGGCGTGGGCGGCGAGTCATCACGCCCCGCCGCACCGGTACGCACTCGTACTGAGCCTCAACGGCGTACTGGGAAGTTGCTTATTCCTTTCGATGATGGCAAGCCTCGGCGAGCGGCCCTACGAAACCCAGGCACGGTGTAGTCGTGTAGCGGCACGCACGGTTCTCCAAACCATTCAGGAACTATTGGAGTATGTGCCGCCAGGGTCAACGCACTGGGGGCCTTGGGATATCTATTCTCATTTGGTGCAGAGCGACGACGTCTTGTACTGTCCTTCAATCTTCGCGTACGTGAATTATTTTGGAGACACTGCGCGGCCGCGATCGCTCCGACTTCGACCGTGCCCCGCCTTTCGCGGATACGGCCCAGCCAGCCCCATTCTTGGTGGTGTTGGGCTAGGAGTGGCGCACACTTGCCGATATCCCGCGGAAGCCTACCAGTACGCCCAATTCCTCACGAGTGACGATGTGCAACGCACCTTATTTCCAGCACACGACGGCCAGCCTGCCTGCGTTGCCTCGTGGCAAGACCAGCAGGTTAACGAGCAGACGGGCTACTTCTACCGCGACCTCGCGCCGAGCATGGCCAATGCCTACATTAGGCCTCGCTACGCCGGTTTTCAATCGTTCGAACTCGAAATCGGCACCGCGTTGCAACGGTTCTTTGACGGTAGGCAAAGCCTGGAAAGAACGCTCGACGACGTTCGGGCGATCGGTTGACACTTTCTCAGATCACACATCGCAGTACGCGAAACAAGAACGAATTGCCACCGCCCCGAGGATTCATTGAATGCCCTCCATCGCTGCCGCGGACATGGTTGTTTTCCTCGGTTATTTCGTCGTTGTCACCGGCGTCGCGCTCTGGGCCGCTCGCAAACCAAAGAGCCATGACCGCAGCGCCGAGGATTTTTTTCTTGCCGGTCGGGCGTTGCCTTGGTGGGTTGTCGGGGCATCGCTCATTGCGGCCAACATTTCCACCGAGCAAATCATCGCAATGAACGGGACCGCGTTTGAGAGCGGGATCGCCGTCGTTTCTTATTCGTGGATCGGTGCCGCGTTATCTATTCTCATCGTGGCGAAGTTTCTCTTACCCACATTTCTTCGAATGGGCATCTACAGCATGCCCGAGTTCCTTCGCCGTCGTTACGACGCCCGCGTTAGCATGGCCATGGGCGTCTTCTGGTTGATGGTTTATGTGTTTGTCAATCTGACCTCCGTGTTGTCGCTCGGCGCGATCACCTTACAGTCGGTCTGGGGCCTATCGATAGGGAAGGGAGTGATCCTGCTGGCCGCACTTTCGGGCCTGTACACAATCTACGGCGGTTTGTCGTCGGTTGCCTGGACCGACTTTATCCAGGTGGCTGTTCTTGTTGCGGGTGGGCTGCTCATTACTTGGCTCGGCCTAGACGCGGTTGGCGGCGGTGAAGGAGCTACCAGAGGCTTCTTCGCGCTCATCGAAAAGGAGCCGGAGAAGTTCCATACCGTCCTTGCCAGCGACCATCAGGAACTGCCGTGGACGGGCGTTTTCTTTGGTGGGCTATGGATCGCAGCCATTGCGTACTGGGGATGCAACCAGTACATCATTCAGCGTGCTCTTGCCTCGAAGAATCTTGCCGAAGCACAAAAGGGATTGCTCTTCGCGTCCTTTCTATCGCTGGTGGTCTCCGTACTGATTGTTCTGCCGGGAGTCATTGCCCATGCGCTTTACGAAAACCAAATCGCCGAGCGAGACCAGGCCTTCCCCATGCTGGTTCGAAACCTTGCTCCTTCGGGGGCGGCGGGGCTCATTCTCGCGGCGCTCGTGGCCGCCATCGTTTCCTCGCTCAATTCGATGACAAACAGTGCGGCCACCATCTTCACGATGGACATCTATCGAACGGTGATACGCCCCTCTGCTTCCCAACGCGAACTGGTGTCGATCGGACGCATTGCCTCCGCCGTCGCCATTGTGTTGGCCGTTTCCCTGGCCCCCACCGTGGCGAGTTTCGGCCGACTCTTCGCCTTCATTCAGGAATACTCTGGCTTCATCTTTCCCGGAGTCGTTGTGATCTTTCTCTTGGGGCTTTATTGGCGGAAAACTACGAGCAACGCCGCGCTGACGGTCGTGCTGTCGACCATTCCGGTTTCCGCGTTGTTCAAGATCGCCTGCCCGTCGCTGGCGTTTCTCAATCGCATGACCCTGACATTTGTCGTTCTCGCGTTCATGGCAATCGCAATTAGTCACTTTTCAAACGAATCGGAAGCCACGTCGGATACGACGTTTTCGGCGAATGACGCGCGACGCGCCCCGCTCACATTCACTCTCGGCGCGACGGTCGTGCTCGGAATCCTCGCCGCCCTGTACCTTTATTTTTGGTAAGGCTGGCGTGGCGTCGAGCCAAGTATTGGCTTTGGTGAGCCTAGTACTACAGCGCTAAGGCAAACCACTAAGACCACGAAGGGAATAGTGGATCAATCGGGGGCATCTTAGCAGGTTGCGGTATATGATTCCACTAAAATTCTTGGCCACTTGGTGGGTCGAGGGTCAGAAGGGATGCTGTGGTGGGTTGGGTGTTTAGCCGCGACGCGGAGCGGAGCGAGGTGCGGGCGAGAGGGTTGTGGCACGGACTTTAGTCCGTGAGGTGGTTCGCGCGGGGCAGGCTGCACGGACTGAAGTCCGTGCGACGAATTGCGGGCACGGAGAAAGAGGTGAATTGCCAATGGTCTTTGGTCAATTGAAATTGGGTCGTTTCTGAAATGGCCCATGACCGATGGCCACACTACCATGACCAAACTGAATTCTCCGTGTCTCGGCGGGTGGCACTCGATGATTTTCGAGGCGGTTAGCCCGGATTTCTCACCACGGAGCACACCGAGGTCACAGAGAACAAGCCAGGAGATCGTTTGCAGCAAGGTTAACCGCCCGTCGCTACGAGAGAGGGTGCTTCCACCGTTCGTTGTGGGAGGGGTACTTGCTACTGGTTGTCTCCGTGGCTCCGTGGTTTTGATTGTGAGAAATGCGGTTAGCAGTTTGGTCCTGGAATTCTCGGGCTGCCACGAGAGTTGCTTAAGAATCGCCGAAAATTCACGCTTTTTCCGTTGTCGCACTTGAAATGTGAATTCTCCAAAGAATTAGCTTGATTGTTGGATCCGGGATACCTAGGATACGGGCAGTGGCCCCCCTATTCGTGCCAACGCTGGTAGCATATCGGCGTGATGTTTTCCAAGGGACCACCTAACCATTCACTGGGAGGGTCTCATGAGGCACATGGCAATCTCGAGTCTTGCGGTGTTTGCGCTGTTGCTCGTAGCAGGTAAGTCAGCCATTGCAGGAGCTATTCTCACAGGTCTGATTCAGTTCAGTGCTAATCCCGATGGAAGCACAGGTTCGCAGTACTGGAATACACTTGGTGGCGACGGGATTTACAACCTCTACACGATCGCCTCCTACAATATTGACGCCCCATTTATCAACTCGGGGAACGGTGCCGCTGCTTCGATCAACGTTCCACTGACGGTAGGCACCTATCCGTTTACAATTTATGGTGAGCCGGGTTCCGCCTCTACGCATGCTGGGCTCAATCTGTTTATCAACAGCGCGATCGCCCCGGCTATTTCTGTGTTTGCCCCGCACAACAGCAGTGCTTTCGCGGCCGATTCCAGCGTCAGTACACGACGCCTCGACGGCGGAATTGTGCCAGGCGCAGGGACGCTCAACTTCACGGTCGACGATCTAACCATCTCGTTGACTGACTACATTTGGGCCAGCCCTGGCCAGTCACTTGGCACCCGCAACCGGGTAATTGCTTACAACAATACTTCCGGTGGCGGCAATGATCTGCTTGGCCATTTCACACTCGTGGTCGTCCCAGAGCCAGCGACAATCGTGCTGCTGAGCTTGGCGGGCCTTGGCCTGCTTCACCGGTGGCGAGGCGGATTCGGCGGTCGAGGCCGTCAAACTCGTTTTGCTTGATGGTGTTATTGGAACGGTCCTTCACCTCGATCTGTCGATTCGACGGGTCGAATGTGTGGAGGAGTGAGGATGCAGGACTCAGGGGCGCGGGGATGGCGGTCGAGTTGCCGGCCGCGACGTAGAGGAGGTGGTTTTTTTAGAAGGTGGGTGTGGGGGGCGGTAGAATTGGTGGAGGTAACCGGTGAAAACAGGCGGCCTGGCGGCCGCCGCTGATTTGGAATGACATTTCATTACCCCTCCTTAA
>JADZFK010000261.1 GCA_020849945.1 Pirellulales bacterium
CAGGATCAGACGCAGAGCGACCAAGGCGCGGTGCCGTTGAAAGCAGACCAGCCTTTGGCCGATGCGTATAGCGAGATTGTGCCGGAATCGAACGGAGGCGACGAAGCCCGCAGTTCCGCAACGAGTTCGGAAGGCGCGAGCGCGGTGAACGGGGCACCCGTGCCGCCAACCGTGCCGGCCAAGGCGGGAACGTTGCCCGCTTCTTCCGTATTATCCTCTTTGGGTTCATCGTCTTCCGCTTCGGCGACTCCTGAAACAACAAACGGTGCGGCTACGACCGGTAGTGCAACGGCGCCGACCGCCGTCCTTCAGCCGACTGTGCCCGCTCCACCGCCACCGCTGACGAAACAGTTGGTGGCTTTGCGTTCGCGTGTTCGTGGAGTGCTGAAGGGTTACTATCGCAAGCCGCTCAATAGCCAGGATAACGATCCGTGGGAAGCGATGCACGGGATGCTGGCCTACGAGCTGCACAGCCAGATTCGGCAGGGAAACGCGAATGGCGCGCCGATTACGTCCGTCGGTTGGTTGTGTTACAACAAGCCGTGCAAAGGGCAAACGCTGCTGTATGTGAACCCGGCGGGCGAAGTGCGGGCGAAGTATGGCGTGGGTCTGCAGGGCCACTTGGGGCAATTACTAGCGATGCTGGCCCAATGCCGCGTTTCGGCCGACTACCCGATTCGTGTCGGCAAGAATGAGTTTACGATCCACGACCTGATCGAAGCCGAGAAGAAGACGTGCTATCCGAAATCGGAGCTAACCTTCAAGCTGATCGCGTTGCAACACTACATCGACCTGAACGATAAATGGGTGAACGACCAGGGCGTGGAGTGGGATTTTCCGAAGTTGGTGCGCGAGGAGTTGGCCCAACCGATCCGCGGAGCGGCCTGCGGCGGCACGCATCGGCTTTCGGGGCTGAGCCTGACGGTGAAGACTCGGCTCCGCCGGGGCGAACCACTAGATGGCGAGTACGCCCGAGCCGATGAGTTTGTGAAGAAGTACCAGCAGTACGCCTTCCGGCTGCAAAACCGCGATGGCAGCCTAAGCACTTCGTGGTTCCGCGGGTCGGGCGACGACGACGACAAGGACCGTCGGATCAAAACGACGGGGCATATTCTGGAATGGCTGTGTTATTCGCTCAGTGACGAAGAGTTACGCGACAAGCGGACGATTCAGGCCGTCACGTATCTGGCGAATCTGATGTACTACAACTACGACCACGAGTGGGAAGTTGGCCCGCGCAGCCATGCCATTCACGCGTTGCTCTTATACGACAAGCGTGTCTTCAGGCCGTTCGACGAGGAGGGGGCCCGGCCACCGTTCCTCGATTCGCCGCGGATGACGAAATCGGGCACGGGCAACCAGCGTTCGGGCCGCCGGTAAGAAGCGGCGCTTGCGATGCGGCTGTTTTCGTCGGTTGGCAAGAAGAGGTCGGGCCAAAGCCGTTACCGTGCCCAAAATGCCACGGTCCTCTATCAGTACGCGATGGTATGCGCGTGCCCGGATTGTACTCATCTCGCTCCGAGCTTGTGATGAAATGTCAATTCGAGTTAGCGGCGGCCGCCAGGCCGCTGTCTTAACCGGTTAACTTCGCCACTTGTTCCGCAGTATACTTCCCACATCCAAAAATATCGCACCTTCTCCGCGAAAGGAAATTCTTCTCGCGGAGCGAGATGAGTACATCGTGGCGGCGGTTGCGGGTGGGCCTGCATTGTTTTTCCGGGCACAACCGTTTACATTGCGTCCATTGAGAAATGGATTCCTCGGTGGCAGAATCGCGTGGAGTGACCTATTCTATCGATAACTGCGCAGCTAGAGACCCGTCGGCGTATAACCCCGAGCCAGCGGCGAGAGAGAACCTTGGATTCCATCGCCGTTGGCTCCGGGTTAAACCACCCGTAAGGGTTCATTGGCCTTGCAGACATCGCTCTGCTACGCCGAACCTTCGCGTCGCGGCTAAACGGTGTTGTGCTTATTGGATTTACACGTTCATGGCTGTCGTTCGCAAATTTACCGATCAATTGCAAGCGTTCTGCGAAATGGCAGACCGCCTCGCCACGACGCACGAGGCCGAGGCGATTTTGTTCCTAATGGAACGGCCTACCGATTGGGCACGGCTTCGCCAAGCCGCCGGCAAGCACACGATTTTACTGGCGGGCGACACCGAGGGCACGTTGGAAGGGGCCAGTGAAGAAGAGTTTGAAACCATTCTGCTGAACATGCCCTCGGAATCCCCCGTGTACGCTCGGCTGACACAAGCCCTGTTGGAAGCAGTGGCCGAGGAACTGTTGCCAGCGGGTGCTTCGGTGGTGGCCGTGTATAGCGGTTTCGAGCCGAATGTGATCGATACCCTGAGCATCATTCGGCTTGGTGAGCACCTTGGCCAGCTTACGGTGCGCGATCTTCGGCAACTCAAAACACGCATCCCGCTCGATACCTTGAAGACCGTGGTGGATTTGGCGGTGGATATCGGTCGTGAAGGGCGCGAAGGGAAGCCAGTGGGTACGCTGTTCGTCGTCGGCGATCATCGCAAGGTGTTAAGCTTCTGTAGGCCGATGGGCTTCGACCCGCTGCGCGGTTACAGCCGGGCCGAGCGCCACTTGGGAGATGCCAAGGTCCGCGAAGGGATCAAGGAAATCGCGCAGCTCGACGGCGCATTCGTTGTTTCAAGCGATGGGCACGTGGTGGCTGGCGCACAGCAGCTCAACGCGCCGCGCTCGACCGACCTTTCGCTCCCCAAAGGATTCGGTGCCCGACACTGGGCGGCGGCCGAAATCAGCCGAGCTACGACTGCCGTGGCAATCACCGTCAGCGAATCTACGGGCACCGTGCGGCTTTTCCAAAATGGCGAAGTCATGCTCCGCATCGAGCCGTTCCGCCGGGCGATGAAGTGGATCGACTTCGATAGCGAACCGGTGCCACCCAGCGAAACATAGCCCGGCCGTTCCGGCTGGGAAGTATCGCTGCAGAACCGTGACGGGGCGGTAATCAACTCGCCGACCCGAGACGGGTCGGCTATATGGCGCGAAGCAATTCGGCCACGTAATCGCCGACATCTTTCAGGACGTTCTCACGCGGTTGTTCGGCGGCCGCGGCGATGCGGCGGACGATCGCCGAGCCGACGATCAGCCCATCGGCCACCGGCGCGAGCAGCTTCACATGCTCGGGCGTGCTGATGCCGAAGCCGATGCAGATCGGCAGTGCCGTTTGCGTTCGCAACCAGCCGACATTATCGACCAACTCGGGCGGCAACTGGGTGCGTTCGCCCGTGATGCCGGCAACGCTGACGTAGTAGAGGAAGCCGGTCGAGGTGTTGGCGATTCGCACGGCCCGATCGCGCGGCGTGGTGGGCGTAACAAGTTGGATGAGGCTCACGTCGCGGGCCCCACAAATTTTGGCCAGGGCGGCCGATTCTTCCACCGGCAAGTCGGGCACGATGAGGCCCGCCAGGCCGCGAGCGGCGACTTCATCCACGTACTTTTCGAGGCCGTGCCGGTAGACGATTGCGTAGCTGACCATCGTCACAAGCGGGGCGGCCACCTTCGGGGCCAACTCTCCGAGCGTCGAGAGAATGTCGCCCAGCTTGATCTTGTGCGCAAGCG
>JADZFK010000262.1 GCA_020849945.1 Pirellulales bacterium
CTCGCCAAGCTCGGACGGGCACCGCGCGCAGCGTGGTCGGCTCCTCGCGGCTCGCAAAACAGCGACTTGGGTCGCTGTTTTGGCATGGCATCCATGCCATGGCGCAGCCCGTTGACTTTTTCAACGGACTGCTAGGCATCAAGGAGCTTCTTTATTGAGAACGGCTCCTGTAACGAACCAACCGTCGCGATCGCTTCGAACGATGCGGCCATGTGGGCCGAGGTAGCGTCGCACGGCTTCGAACTCGGGAAGGGTGGAACCATCGACTCGCTGCTTGCGTGTCTTGCCCGTCTTGCGGTCGGCCTCGGTGGTAAGAAGGTTGTTGAGAAGCTTGCCCATCATCGACTTTGATTCCGGCATCCGATTCTGACGGATGAGATCGAACATCGGTCGAATTTCTTCATCGCCCCGCCCGAATGCCCACGCGCTGCGTTCGCCCAGTGCCAGTTGGTTAAGCGTATCGCGGACTTGTTGATAATCGGCGCTGCTTGCCAGCCGCTCACGTTGGCCGAAGCCTTGCAGGACTTCGGTGAGGTACTCGACATCGGAGGCCAGCATCAAGTGGCCGAGTGCCACGGTAGCGGCGGCACTGGGGAGCACACGTTCGCGTTCGCGTTTCTTGCCGCCGGAGTTGGGCTTCACCGTGGTGAAGCCGGGAACTTCGACCTCGGGGATTTCGGCATCGGGCGAAGTGCGTTCCCAAATCACGAACTCTCCGACCTCGCGGCGTTTGATATCGCGTTCGTTTTTCATCCACTTTTCAAGTGTCTTAGCAAGGGCCGCTTCGTTCGTTGCTTCGATTGCAAAGAGAGACCTTTCGCTTTCGGGGGTGATCGGTATGTCGTACCCCTTAATGATGGTGAGGCGATTGCTCATGTTTCCGATGAATTCCTTGCGAACATCCACCTTGGGACCGTACTGATCGGTGGTCCAACCTTCGAGCGTGTTCTTCCAAGCGTCCTCATGTTCCTGGATGGCATCGAAAATCGGGCCAACGTTATCGAAGGCGTCGGCGAGGCTGATGTTGATCGTCGAATAACTGGCCAACATGCGCGGCACCCACGATTGGGAATCGACTTCCGAGCTGTTGGGAAGCTGCATCATTCGCATGGAGAGATTCCACCTCAACGGATCGTTCTCCTTCCCTTTCGCGGGCGGGGCGTAAATCGACGTCCGAACGAGGTATTCGACGCGCCCTTCCACAAGCAAATTGACGTACCCGCCTATGCCCTGAATCGCATCGTAGCCGTTCGCCTGAAATATCTGGATTAGGTCTTGGCCCCTTTTCCGCGGACCTCGCATGGTGCGTTCCGCATAAATAAATCCAAATGGTTCGATAAACCAACGGCATTCGGGCGCTAAACTTCCTGCTTCCTTCTTGCAGCGCTTCATCGTTTCGATGAAAGCAGGCATGCTTGCCAGGTTGTCGGTCGCATTGCCGGCGAATCGAGAAACCATGGCCTCGGCCTCGGCTCGATCATCGATACCGCACAGGATGCCTTGCTTTGTGAAGTAGACGGTTTCTATGGCTCCCGAACTTTCGGTGGACGGTGCCGAAAATACAAGCAGGGGCGTATCTCCAACACGAGCCTCCGATTTCTTGCCGCCTCGCGCAGTGAAACTCTTCTCGACAGCCGCGAGCAATGCCGCGGCTTCCTGATCGCGGCCCGTTACGTCAAACGTAATCGCGAGTGCGGCGTCCTTTTCCTTGCGCTCGAGAATCGAGAAGCTTAGCTCGTTCGAGGTTACGCCCTGAATGTCGTCCCACGTAATTCCCAACTTGCGCTCGGTCGAGCCAACTTCTTCTCGAAGTTGTTTGCGGAAGTCATCGACAAACGGCTGCATGACCTCGTCGCTAAGCAGGAGGCCAAGCTGTGTCTTGTTCCAACGGGCATGGAATTCCTTGGCGCTGGCCACGGAAACAAAGCCCTTCGTTGTATTCGGGAGCAAGGTTTCACTGGCCGGGGCAGCCCAGCTAGAAATAGGACAGAGCAAGCAAGCCAAGATCGCAAGCACTTCAAAGCGAAGCGAGAATTCACGTACAACCAGCAAGGTGAGAGCCTCCCAGGGGCAGGAGTATTCGGAACGTAAGGATGGGGAAGTCGTGCCGAGAGTCTTTCGCCGCAATCATGCGCCTTAGTTCGTCATCGGCAAAAGCTCGATGCGTCCTTGGCGGCAACGTAAAAGTCGGCACAGTTTGCCAAATCTGGGGCCCTCTTCCCCGGGCATGGATTATAGGGGGAAAAGGCACCGGGAAACGACCGGCCATCTGGGTGAATAAGAAAAATCCCTCGCCCGACGCTTCATTCATCGCCGTCCATAACTTTCCATAAACCCTTACCATGACAATGCTTACGTCCGATTCAAGGTGTCCCCAACCGCCAAGTTTTTGGCCAACTTAACTTGCCCAGCGGTTGGCTCGCCATCGAAGTCTTGAATCTTAGCGAACCTTAAAAGATAGGCCTGCGGGGCCTATTAACAGCCCTTGTTGAGGCTGCAGTGCTACTCGAAGGCTGGGGAAATATATAGACACGGAAGCGGCCGAAAGTGCCGTTAAGTCGCCGAGTTTCCAGCGATTCACGCTCCTTAAGGAGGTTGATCGGTTCGTCTATTCGCTACTGAAAAAAAGTAGTGACTATACTGAACTATTACGAAAAAACCTCTTGTGACGGCTTCTTATAGGGCTATCTCCCTTATGAAATTGTACGATTGGCTGCGGAATTCGCTGAGTAATACCAAGCGGGGCGGTCGGGGTGCGCACATGACGTGGGCCCGGACAAGTGTTGGCCACACGATCTCACGCACCGGCGTGTTCCTGAAGCGGCAGATTTGGCTTTGGCCGATCCTAGCCGTATTGCTGCTGTCGGTCATTGGCCTTTATGTCCGCCATTCGATTGAGAGCACCATCCGTGCAGGACTTCGTTCGCAATTGGAAACGATTGTTGAGCTAGAATCCTCGATGCTCGATTCTTGGTCGAGGGTACAAAGCTCGAACGCGCAATCGTTGGCAAATAGCCTAGACATTCGTCAGTCTGTTTACCCTCTGCTCGAAGCTATTTCTGGAGGCACGGAATCGCCCCAGGAGGAAGCAAAGAAAGTGCTTCACGCGAAATTGGAGAAGTCTCTTGGGCCGGCACTAACGGCTCATCGTTATTCGGGATACCTTGTGGCGGACAAATCGAAACGCATTGTGGCATCCAATCGAGTGGAGCTGATCGGCCAACAAGGAATACCCGAGTACGATTCATTCTTGACCCGTGCCCTGGAGGGGGCATCTTTCGTTTCTCAGCCTTATGCGAGTATCGTGGCCATGAAAGACGAATCTGGCCGCGCGCGAACCGGAATCCCTTCGATGGCCGTGGTGGCGCCGATTCGCGACGACAGTTTTCAAGTCGTTGGCGTGTTAGCCTTGCGGATCGACCCAACCGAGGAATTCACGCGAATCATGCAGCTTGGCCGCTTTGGCGATTCTGGGGAGACATACGCAGTCGATCGTACTGGGCAACTCGCGTCTGAGAGCCGTTTCGACGAGGGCTTGGCGCTACTAGGTTTGATCCTTGATGAAGACACTGCGCAGTCGATATTGAATCTCCGAATTGCCGACCCGGGCGGGGATATGATGCGGGGGCACCGTCCTGGGCAGCATAGGCGTGAGTTGCCACTGACGCTTGCGGCCACCGAGGTGATTGCCGGTCGTTCGGGTGTCAATGTGGACGGCTATCGAGATTATCGAGGGGTTCAAGTCGTTGGCGCGTGGAAATGGCTTGAAGGCAATGACGTTGGAGTTATTACCGAAGTCGACTATGCCGAGGCCTTTCGACCGCTCACGATCTTGCGACGTGTGTATTGGGGGTTGTTTGCTTTGCTCGCCGCAAGCGCGGCCGCGATTTTTGTGTTTACAATTCTTCTGGCGCGATCGCGTCGAGAAGCGCAGAGGGCCGTGATCGAGGCCCAGCAGGTCGGTCAATACAAGTTGGAGCAGAAGCTCGGCTCGGGAGGCATGGGGGTCGTTTACAAAGCCCACCATGCGATGCTCCGGCGGCCCACGGCCGTGAAGATGCTGGATGTGGATAAGGTGACCCCCTCCGCACTCGAGCGGTTTGAACGAGAAGTCCAGATCACGAGCCAACTTAATAACCCGAGTACCGTCGCAATTTATGATTATGGGCGCACGCCGGAAGGGGTTTTCTACTACGCGATGGAATACCTCGACGGCATTGACTTGCAGTCGCTCGTTGAACGGTATGGCCCCCAACCGGTACCTCGCGTGATTCACATTCTTCAGCAAGTGTGCGGCTCCTTATACGAAGCCCATTCACTCGGGCTGGTGCATCGCGACATCAAGCCTGCAAACATCATGCTGAACCGACGGGGAGGGCAGCCCGATGTCGTCAAGGTTCTCGATTTTGGATTGGTCAAGGCACTGGACGAGCAGAAACAAGCGGGGCTTACTCAGCACGCCTCGCTGACGGGAACACCGCTGTACATGTCGCCCGAAGCGATTCAATTGCCGAACTCGGTAGATGCCCGCAGCGACCTGTATGCCGTTGGTGCCGTCGGATATTTTTTGCTCACGGGCGTACCCGTTTTCGAGGCGGACAACGTGGTGGACTTGTGCCAGAAACATGTTGCCACCCCTCCTTCGCCGCTTTCGGAAAGAACGCGTACACCCGTTCCTTCGGCTCTTGAAGCGGCCTTGCTGGCCTGCCTCGAAAAGTCTCGTGCCAAGCGACCTCAAACGGCTCGAGACCTGGCCATGCTAATCTCTCGTTGTACCGAGGCGGGCCAGTGGTCGCTTGAAGATGCCGACGCATGGTGGGGAAAGCACGAACGCCAACGTTCGAGTCTTCTCGGCGGTGATTCGAGAAACGATCGCCTCTCGACTCACACCACAAGCCATCGCCAGGATGTCACCATCGATCACCCTAAGTGACCGATTGTTTCCCTAGTCGATGATCGTTACCATGATTTCCAGTGCCAACGGGCGGCTCGCTCCTGGCAACCAGGCCAACAGAAAGGAACCACATTGCGGCACGCCGGCTTTGCCAGCGAAATGCGGTGAAGACGAACGCAAGGCTGACCGCCGCGGTAAGTGTCGATCGCCATCTGGGTATGTCAAGTGGATTCGAGGACGGCACCAGTTAACTCAACCGGCAGTGGCAAGCAAGACGCTTCGCGCGTGGTATGTTCGACCTTCCCCCAGAATGGTGATCCAGAGATTACGTAGCATGCTTCCCAAAGGTCGTATCCTCTCGATTCAAGTCGGCCGAACGCGCCAATACCATGGCGCGTGTGACGAAGGCGGCACGGAGATGAAGCCTTGGGCGTCGGCCATCGCTAAGGATACGATCCGTGGTCCCATTGAATTGACGACCTTGGGCTTAACCGGTGACGAACAAGCGGACCTGATCCATCACGGTGGTCTGGACAAAGCGGTTCTGGCCTACGGGGCTTCCCACTATGAGGTTTGGAAGAACGATTTGCCTTCGGCCCCATTTGCCTATGGGGCTTTTGGAGAAAATCTTACGGTAACCCATCTGGATGAAGCGAACCTTTGTGTCGGCGATGTTGTTGCGATTGGTGGCTGCCGACTCCAGGTTTCGCAACCTCGGCAACCGTGTTGGAAGCTCTCTCGCCGGTGGAGCATCCCGGAGCTTTCTGGGTTGGTCCAGAAAACGGGTCGTACCGGTTGGTACTTGCGTGTCCTTACCCTCGGCTCGCTCGAAGCGGGCATGGAGATGGAGGTGCTCGATCGCCCGCACCCCGAGTTCACGCTCGCGCTGGCCAACGACATCATGCACAAGCGCGTGCAGGACCGGAAGCAAGAGGCCGCTCTGGCGGCCTGCCCTGCCCTTTCAGAATCTTGGCGAGAAACCCTTCACGCCAGGATCGAGCGAGCTTCGGCCGCGCAGTACTGATCCCGGTTGCCCGCCCCTCCTTGGCCTTCAGAATCCTTAGTCCCCAGAAACCATTAGCCCCAATCGTCGTGCCAAGAACGCTCTCAGTCCCAGTAAATAGCTTCGGTATTGTGAAGGACTACAAGATGATTGATTCCACCCGCATAACATCTCGTTGCTCAGCTATCTTGCCCGGCATCGGTTCTCTCCTTCTTGCACTCCAGGGTTGGTCGTGCGCCATTGCAGCCAACCATGCCGCGGTGGAAGCGGCACTCCATACAATCTCCTGCGAGGAAATACACCGACATATCGAAGTTCTGGCAGACGACGTGTACGAAGGCCGAGAGGCGGGGAGTCGGGGCGGCCAGGCGGCTGCCCGTTACCTAGTTGAACACCTCGAACACAACGGACTTCAACCTGCTGGTGAAGAGGGTACCTTTCGCCAGAAGTTCAACGATCAGTGCTGCAACCTGTTGGCCCTGCTACCGGGCGATGACCCCGCTCTTGATAAGGAACTCGTGGTGATTGGCGCCCACTACGACCACGTCGGCCACGGCCGCAAGAAACCTAAGCAAGGAGCGCTCGGCGCGATTCACAACGGTGCCGACGACAACGCCAGCGGCACATCGGTGATCCTCGAGTTGATCGAAGCTTTCTCCCAATCGCGGCTTCGCACGCGCCGCTCGATCCTTTTCGCCTTGTGGGACTCCGAAGAGAAAGGCCTGCTCGGCTCAAAGCATTGGGTCGCGCATCCGACCATGCCACTCGATTGCGTTCGTTTTAACTTTACCGTGGATATGGTCGGGCGACTTCGCGACGAACGATTGATCGTCATCGGTACGCGAAGTGGTTTTGGATCGCGACGCTTGCTTTCCGATACGGGAGTCGATTCCATGAAGCTCGATTTCTCATGGGACGTCAAAGCCAATAGCGACCACTGGCCTTTTATGCAACAAGGCATTCCTGCCGCACTCTTCCACACCGGCCTCCATGCCGACTACCATCGCCCCACCGACGATGCCGACCGAATCAATCAAGATGGAATGCAACAAATCGCACGATACATTCTTTCGGCACTCATTCGCGCGGCAAACGAAAATACATTACCAAAGTTTCGTGAGGCCGTTCATTGCGAAAACGATGGCCTGCGGAAAGATTTTGAGCAATCGCTACCGCCCGTTTCTGTTGCCGGTTGGCCTAATCATTCCTCTCCGCCTCGACTCGGCTTCACCTGGCGCGAAGATAATGCGGAACCGGGTACCGTCTTTCTAACTCGTGTCGTCGAAGGATCACCAGCCGCCGCGGCGGGGCTTCTGGTTGCCGATCGTATTTACGAAGTGAATGATCAACGATTCCACTCCAGTTCCGATTTCCAAAAGCAACTCCACGCGATTGTTGAAAATGCCCCTCAGCAAGTAGACTTGCTCGTCGAACGCCAAGGCATCTTTCACGATATTCCGCTCCATCTAGCATCGAGTGCCCGTATTGGCGAACACAGCGAGCCTGCCCACTCGTCACCAGCCAATTGAATGATGGCACACCGCCCTGCCCTCTCCGCGCAATCCTTTCGTGGCCCGCGTCCCCAACACGTAGTACGGACTTCAGTCCTTACGTAACAAAGACTAACTGGACAGCGCCACTTTGAAGCAAGCTAGCGTGGTTAAGTGCCTACGATGTGTGTGTTTGCATCCAAACTGATGGTTTGTGGCATGAACCTGTAGCAATTCGCTGCAACCCGAAACATGACTACAAC
>JADZFK010000263.1 GCA_020849945.1 Pirellulales bacterium
AATACTACGATTCCTTGGTTTGGGCATCCTTGGGCTATTATTGCCGGTTTCTGCCCAAGCATTGGCTGAACAGGGCCAACAACCCCTCGATCAACCTGCGTCCGTCAACGAATCGGCGCAGCCGGCTACCGCTCAGCCCAAGCGTGGCAAAGATTTGTGGTCCAGCCAATTTCCGGCCGACGCCCCGAAGAATGACGATGCGGCGGAAGACGAGGCCGACGACTCGGATACGTTGGGCGGATCGTGCGATTGCAGCGGAACAAACTGCTGCGACTATTTCTATGGCGTCGGCTATTCACTCGGCCCAGACGATATCAACCCCTTCGCCGAAGGGTATGGTTTCTACTACGATCCCAACACACGGTGGGCTCTGCGAGATGCGATTGATCCATGTTCGCCACTATTATTTGGCGGCTGGACCTCCATCGGCTACCACAGCAAAAATACCCGCCTGTCGTTCAAGCCGAACGATCTAAAGGCATATAACGACTTGCCAGACCAACTGAACTTGCACCAGCAATGGCTGTTCCTGGCGAAGGAAGCGGATGGCTCCAATGGGCTAGACTGGGGCTTCCGAGCCGACACCGTCTATGGGACCGACGCGCAAAGTCTGCAGGCCACCGGCAACCGCGGCGCCGACACCCCCGGCTACGGCTCTTGGGATGCCTCCCTCGATCACGGCAGTTACGGCTGGGCCATGCCACAAGCGTACGGCGAACTGGCCCTGGGCGATTGGTCCGTCATCGGCGGCCGCTTTCTCACGCTCATCGGTTACGACTCGTCGCTGGCCCCAGAAAACTTCTTCTACAGCCACTCGCTGACGATGTTCAACAGCGAACCGTTCACCCATACCGGCGTGCTTGCCAACTACAACGGCTTCGAGCACGCAACGGTGTACGGGGGCTGGACCCTAGGCTGGGACACCGCATTCCAGCAGAATCTCGACGGTAACGCATTCCTGGGCGGCTTCTCCTACGAAATCACCGACGATATCCTCTTCAGCTACTACACCTCGGCCGGAGACTTCGGATACGAAGGCGACAAGGGTTACAGCCACGGCATTGTCACCCAAGTGCGGTTGACCGATGCCTTGAAATACGTCGCTCAAAGCGACTACCGCACCACCGAAAACAGCCTCGGTACGCCTGGCATGGATATTGAAGAATACGGCTTCGCTCAATATCTCCTCTACCGCATCAACGAGTATGTCGGTGCGGGAACCCGACTCGAATGGTGGAATAGCGATCGACTCACGCCCGATGGCCAATCGTATTACGAACTGACAACCGGCTTGAATATCCGTCCCGCCACCAACGTCGTCATTCGCCCCGAAATCAGGTACGACTGGACCCCAGGCGAGGATCAGTTCCGAGCGTCTAATGGCGAAAACTACAATCAGTGGGTCTTCGGCGTTGACTGCATCCTCACGTACTAGCCGCCGTTTCTCTCAAACCTCACCACGAAGCCTCACCACAGAGAGACACAGAAACGCAGAGTCACGGAAAAAGAGTCGATTTGCCATTGGTCGTTGGCCATTTGAACTTTGCTCATTTCTGAAATGGCCAATGGCCAATTTGCAATGACAAATCCGCTTCTCGGCATACTCCGTGTCTCGGTGTCTCCGTGGTGAATGAATTGTAATACTTACTGGACTTTTGCAAAATGATGTTTCAATCCCCATTTCGGGTTGGTGCTAGCACGCGCAAGTCCTTATTTGATGGTCAGAAAAACTTGTCGAATTGGTCTTGATTCGGCGTTTTGCAAAAGTCCAGTACTTAACCACAGAGCGCGATGGCCCTCCGATCGGAATCATCCTCGGGCTCTCGCAGCCAGGCTACTTTGCCGAGGCTTGCGCGTTCTCGGCAGGTCTCTCAGCGCTTGCCGGTGTCTGCGGTTGCGCCGTTGGGGTTGATGCCTGTTGGTTGGCCGAAGGCGCCCCCTCGACCTCGATTTCGGCCCACTGGCTAGCGGCCGGATCGTACGCCCACGATCGACCCGACTGGTAATCCACTCTCATCATGCGTTCCAACTGGATCCCCTGTTCATTTCGATAAACATGGGAGAGCAATTCGTAGCGATCTGGTTGTTCGCCGGCGAGCGTATCTTTCGAAGATTCCTTAATGGCGGCCCATCCCGATTGCGTCGCATGGTATCTCCATGTCAGACCACTCTGGCGGTCGAGCCTCAGGAATATCTCGTAAGGCTCGCCTTCATTCAGAAAGAAATGCTCGACGAACTGAAATCGTGGCAACTTCGCCTCGGATACCGAGCCGAAGCCGATTTCCTTCTGCAATTCCTGAGCGCCAACGTACAGAGTCCATCCGCCAGTTAGCGTAATCGCAAGCAACACGGCAGTCCAAAAAGTTCGTTTCATAGGTTCGTTCCTCATCAGTGGGTGTTCATAGCCTTGGGCACACAATTAAAATTTCAATCGGTACGATATCCAACCTTTGTCTCGCTCGCACCGCAGCCAAACATGGGCTTCCATGTGGTCGATATCCAACACCATGCTCGCGAGCGTGCGTTTGTTACAAATGCTTTGCTCTGGCCCTTGCGACGTATCACGCAAGAAGTTGCGGGCCGCGTCGAGCGTGTTTAGCTCCTCCGCGTGCGCGGTTGCAAAAGCATGCCGATGATGCGTTCCCCAACGATTGTCGTTGGCCTCCACGGCCATCAGCGGCTTGGTCAAATAGTGGTTCGTATGCACAAACGGAGCCTGGGGATTGGTCAAGCTTTGCCGCGCCGCCGAGCACTCGATGCTCCAAATCTTTCCCGTGCTATCCACCACGGTATGATGATAGCCCGAGGCCCGCCGAGTGCCCGCCAGAGTCTTGTAGGTCGTGTCTGGTGAATCGGTGTCCGAAATCAATCGAGCAAATACCTTTTTGGGAACACCCACCTGATGATCCGTGTGAACGACGCTGTTGATCGTTTGGGATATCCCATGCGAGTTGACCGAGGCCGAATTGCCGCCCAGCCCGTTCTTGTAGAACAACTCAAATACGGTGAGCTCGCCGACGGTCCTCCGCAACAGGCACATCACGTCCTCGGAATCGGCACTCCAGTCTTCATTGTGGCTAATCAAGAAACCGTTGTGGGAAACGACCGTGGTACACTTATCCGGCTGTTCCTCATCGAGTTCCTCGTCAAGCTCCTCGTCGAGGTCCAGGGTCCACACATCCTCGAACTTCACACCAGCCCCCTGGGCATAGCCGCGGTACTCGTCAACCAACTGCGGAAAGAGTTTCGTCGTCGGTTCCAAATACTTCATCGAACGCCGAACTCGGTCCGCCCAATAGCGGTCTCCTTTTTCCTCGTCCAAGCTCGCGCGCAGAAAGTCTCCGAATAGTTCCCCCTTGCGGCGGCCTAATTCGAACGTCGTTTGCGCTTGAATCTCGAAATAGTTCGTGTGCGTCATCGCGAGCCTAGGTTTGTTGTTGGATCGGAATTCCAATCCAGCGTGTGTGTTCCGGCAACGTCTCGCCTTTCATGACCAAGGAGAGCGGACGAATCGATGCCCCCTGTTGCACCTCCGTATCGTAAAGCACAACCGACATTTCCCCCACCGAGCAATCATCGGCAATCGTGACGAACGAGGACTTCATCACGCGATCTTCGAACAAGTGGTTCTGGATAATCACGCCGCTACCCAGCGCGGCATAATCACCCACGCGAACCAGATCAAACTCGGAAAACAAATCCGTTTCGATGAATGCTCGCCGCCCGATCTGGCATCCCATGCCCCGTAAGAACCAACCAATAAACGGCGTTCCAAGCAGCGGCATCGCAAACGTCTTGCACACCGCTTCATAATAACCGTTCACCAACTCGTTCGACCACACATAGGAGCACCACAAGGGCTTCACCACCGGCTTGAAGACGCCCATCAGAAATTGTTTGACCGCAATGACGTTGAGGCAAGCAAGTACCACCACGCCAATCGACATGGCCGGTAACAGTGCGAAAAATGCCCACGGCGGTAAACCGAAGAGTGCCCTCACGACCGCAAACGCATACAAACCCAGGAGCACGAGCGCGGTATAAAATGGCAGCAACACACGCACTCCGTCAATCATGCAACGGAGCGCGTACAGTCCGAATGTCGGCCGAAACGTGGTCGAAGCGTCAAAGCTGTCGATCTTCGGACGATTCGGCAACCGGAAGGGCGGCGAACCAATCCATTCGCTCCCGTCATCCGCCGCCAGGCGTCGATCGCTCGTCGGGGTCGAAAGCACCCCTAACAGCGCGTTATCTCCCATCGTGTACCCGATCGGAAGCACGGCGCTGTTTCCCACGAAACTGCGGCGGCCAATTCGGTTCGGGCCCAATTCGAAATGACCCCGAAACAGCCGTCGACCGCCGATGATCGAACCGTCCGCAAAGAAACTTTCCTCGCCAATTTCGACCAAATCCGGCGTAATTTGTACGACCGTGGATATTTCAGCACGCGCGCCAACTCGCGCACCCAGCATCCGTAACCACATAGGAAAGTAAATCGTCGTGTAGAGCGAGCACAGATAATCGCCGCTGATCCGGAGCAGCAGGTCCACCGACCACTGCCGTAAGTAGCGCCAACTCTCCATCGGATACACGCCGCACTTCGTCCGCGGCATGATCATTGTTTTTAGCCCAGCCACAAACACACAAAGCAACGTCAAGCAAAACGGAAGGGCCGCTGCCATCGACAACAACCCCATCACCAATCCATAGCGGACGCTCACGTGACCCACTATCAGCAACAGGGGAAGTGTTGCCGCGATCAAGAACATCTCGCCAATGACTTCACAAGCGATAAAATGAAGCATTCCAAACAAAAAGGGGTGCCGAGGGCCGCTACTCGCTTCGTCGAATAGGGGCACACACACTTCCGCGCGGGCAGCCGGTGATCCACGCCAGCCTTCCCCTGCAGGTATCGCCTGCCCATCCGCCAGCAACGAAAGATCGTCCAGCCGGGCATCGTCTCCCATTTCGGTGTTGAGCCCTAGCGCCGACTGGGTCCCAACGAAACAGCGACTACCAATCTTGATGGTTCCAAACTTCAACATCCCCTCTTCGACGCGGTAACCAAGAAACTGCGTTTCCGCGCCGATGCAAGTATCTTCTCCCACTGTCAACAAGTCGTAAGCCACGCAATTCGTGGCGTCGAGAATCGAATTACGCCCCACCTTGGCACCCATCAGGCGGAAGTAAAGATTGATGAGTGGCGTACCATGATAAAGCTCCGTCCAGGCCAGTATCTGCATCCGCGATACAAGCCACCAACGGAAATAGTAGATTCCCCAAAGCGGATACTCCCCCGCCCGATAACGGCCAATGACAACCCACTTCACCGCAATCGTCAGAAGCATCCCAAGCGGCGGGGCCACGAAAACCACCCCCATCAACAGCCACACCAAAGTGAGTGGGGCAATCGCCGCCTTAGCCACCGCCACCGCCAACAATATGGAAACCAACAGCGGCAACAAATAAAGCGTGTAGATGATCGGCAGCGCTAGGCCCTGCGCTCCTACGCACGCCCACCGCGCGAGTCGCGGTACGCGGGCAAACACCTCTCGGCTAAGCGGTCGCTTGGCGGCTTGATCCTTCACCCCGGCCGTTTCTCGCTGCTTCTCCCGCGACTCCGCCAGGTGCTTCGCCAACTTTCGTATCGTGGGATAGCTGTAAACCTCCCGTATCGATAAGTCCAACCCATGCTCTTTCCTCACCGCCGACGCCAACTCCGCGGCCAGAAGAGAGTAACCACCAAGATCGACAAAAAAATCGTCTTCCACCGAAACCGACTCAATGTTCAACAAACGAGTCCACAATTCGGCCAGAAGCTCTTCCAGCGGATTACTCGGGCGCACCTGCGCTCCCGTCGTCGATACCAGCGGCTTGCTCGGGGCCGGCAACCGATTGCGATCCACTTTGCCGCTTGGCAACAGCGGCAATCGGTCGAGCTCATCCAAATAACTCGGCAGCATGTAGCTCGGCGTTCGTTCTCGCATCCAACGCGCAACGTCCTGATGGTCAATCCTTCCATTCCGAGGAACAATGTACGCGGCAAGTTCTTTTCGTCCGTCTCGTTCCAATACATTCACGACCGCCTGGTCGATCTCCGCATGCTCGCGCAGTACCGACTCGATCTCAGCCAATTCGATTCGGTAGCCACGAATCTTGACTTGCCGGTCGATCCGTCCGAGGAACACAAGTTCGCCCTGTTCGCTCCAGCGGACAAGGTCGCCCGTCCGGTAGAGTCGCTCCGGTTCGCCCGGGGTTCTTACCGGCACCTCTACGAAGTGCCGTTGCGTCATCTCCAATTGACCCAGATATCCCCTGGCCAATCCCTTGCCACCGATATATAGTTCGCCCGCCTCCCCGTCGGAAACTGGTTGCATCTCGGGATCTAGCACGAACGTTTCGTAACCGCGCAATGGCCGACCAATGGTTACGGGCTGGCCTGCCACACATTCGGCAACGGTCGCATTCACCGTCGTCTCCGTCGGTCCGTAGACGTTCAGCATCCGCCTGCCCGGCTTGGCCCACTTCTCGACCAGTGCGGGCGGGCATGGCTCGCCGCTCACAATCACCAGTCGCAACGCGGGCGGAGCATCGTGCAACATGCCTAAACACGTGGGGACGGTCGAGAAAACCGTCACCCCTTTCTCCACAAACAACTGCGTTGCTTCATTTCCCAATTGGGCGATTTCCGTTGTCCCCACCACAAGGCAGGCTCCGTTCGAAAACGCCATGCCCATTTCCTCCACGGAACCGTCAAACCCTAACGCGAACCCGTGATAGACCCGGTCGGTCGAAGAGATCTGGCAAACCTCATTGAAGGCATCGGTGAATTCAACCACATTGCGGTGCTCCGTCATCACCCCCTTGGGCCGACCCGTCGTCCCCGACGTGTAGAGCACGTAACACAAATCGTCGGGGGCCACTCCCGTTTCCGACCGAGTCAATCGTTCGGTCGACTGCGTCGCAAGGGCAGCTTGTTCCAATTCATAAACCAGCGATTCACCCGCAAAGCACTCGGCCACTCGGCTCGCCGACGCTTGCTCGGTGACGATCAGCGCTACCTCGGCTTCTTGAATGATGTGCTTGAGCCGCTGATCTGGAAAGCTCGGATCGAGCGGCACGTAGGCCGCCCCCGCTTTGAGCGTGGCCAGGATGGCGACGACCGACCTCTCCGATCTTCGGAGCAGCAGGCCCACCAGCTTCCCAGGGCCAAGCCCCCGCGCGCGAAGCAATCGCGCCAACTGATTCGAACGCTGCTCGAGCTCACGATACGACCACTGGTGGTCGTCGCAGAGTAACGCCAGCCCGTCGGGACACCGATCGGCCTGCGTTTCAAACAGTTCGTGAAGGCATCGCCCGTACATCGCTTCTTTCGCTGCCCTTGCGATACCCACATGCATGCTGACCATCTTACGAACGATGCCCGGCAGACGCCATCTGCACCGCCTCGTCAATCATCAGCCGCTGCTCTTGCTCGTCTGCCCAACGTGTTCGGGTTGTTTCACTCAAGCTGTGCAGCGGATCAAAGTACAAGAACGGCCCCGGCTTAACCGAAGGGGCAACGTAAACCGCGATACCCGTCTCGCGGTTGTAATACTCGTAAGAATGAACGCAACGTTTGCCACCTCCGCCGGGCAAGTCACACACAAAGGTCGGCGTGTTGAAGCCGGCTGTGTATCCTCTCACATGTTTCTCGATAGCGATCGCCGTCGCCAGGCTGGTCCGAAGATCCTCGATCCCACGCACCATATCGCAAACATAAACGTAGTAGGGATGAACATTGATGTAGGAGAGCCGCCGAACCAACTGCGTCATGGTCTCCGCCGTGTCGTTGACGCCACGCTGCAGTACCGCCTGGTTGCGGACCGTGATTCCCCGCTGGTGCAATATCGCCAACGCTTGTTGGGTAATCCAGGTGATCTCCCGCGGATGATTGAAGTGCGTGTGAATCACCATGTCTTTTTGGTGCTTCCGCGCATATTGATCGACCGTCGTAACGGCATCCAACCAGGCCTGATCCGAAAGAATCTTCTGAGGCATGATCGCCAGCCCCTTCGTCGCGATACGTATCCGTCGGACGTTCGGAATCGCCAACAACGTAAGGCCAATCTCTTCGAGTTGATCCGCCCGCAAGTTATAGGCGTCGCCGCCGCTTATCACGATATCTTCCAGCTCCGGCCGACTTTCGATGTAGGCAAAGGCCTGCTGCCAACGATCCGGGTTCACCCGAAACGATAGCTTCTTGACTTCGTCGGTATCCGATCCAACCGCGTAACTTCGTGTACAGAACCGGCAGTAGACCGGACAGGTACTGATGGGGAGAAAGAGCGCTTTATCAAAATAACGGTGGATAAGCCCCGGCACCGGGGCATCTTCTTGTTCGTTAAGCGAATCCAAGTGCGTCCTCGGGTGATCCGTCATCAGCCGACGCGCCACCGGCAAGAACTGAATGCGCAACGGGCAATTGTACGGATCATCCCAGTCGATCAACGAGACGATGTACGGGGACAGCCTCATCGCCATCGGTGCCTGATGGAAGCCAAGCTCGACGTCGTCTAGAAAGGCCGGAGAAACCCGCTCGCCAACGGCATGCCGCAAGCGACTCGTGGTGGTCAACGAATGACGCGCCTGCCAAGAGTAATCGAGAAACGTCTCTCGATCGATTTCCGAATATGCGGGGATGCCACGCCAGAACTCACCTTCCAAAAACCTACTGTGTTCCAACTCGGCATGCGAAACCGGCGGCTTCACGTGCCGGCGGAACAGAAGACCATTTGAATTCGCCTCAGCCGGTGCCAAAGACACGGTCCGTCGCGCCGATGAATCGGCCACTCGAACATCGCTTGAAATTGACATGGCCAATACTCGGTTCGAACCCGTGCTGGGGTGGGAGACTCAACCGCAGGGAACCTCCACAAGGAGGGGGCCGGCTCACTTCCTTTATCCGAGTCACGGAAGTGCAACCCCTGCGAGAGGGTGCGGCAGCCCTGCCAGCCAGCGAGTTCCGAGTCAGTGGTCCGCCCGAAAGCAACGAAAAATAATGTGCCCGACGTGGTGCCCATCCGCTCGGCTGGAATAAATGGCGGGGGGGCGTCAGAGAGTCATTCTAACTACCAAACAGGCAATTTCAACAGCATGGGGACTTTCCGAAGGCTGGGGTGTATGCACAAACAGTGCTGGTTGGGTAGCCGCTTTCATCGAAATCGGCTATACGTACCTGCCGCAACAACCGCTTCCGATGGTGTGCGGCCCGCCTCGGGTTCAGGGGCATGCCCAAAAGGTATGTCAAGAAAAAAACACTTTATGCGCCGTATGCCAATCCCCGCGGCGATTCAGGTCATCCTTCCGGAGGGCCTCGCGAATAACTCGGCAAGTGGTGCTCAACTATAATAGCGCGATGGATCGGCCGGGACTGAGTTCCAACGAACACTCAAGCGGTCGGTCCGATGAACGCGTCGATTCTGCGACCTACTTCCTAGGATGACGGCGGCGATGCCTCCTTCTCATACTTCGCGAAGCCGTGTTTGCCCGTCGCGGCGGGAGTTCCTTAGGGAAACCGGTTGTGACTTCGGAGCGGCTGCCTTGGGTTCGCTGCTCTCTGGCAGCGTGTTGCGTGCAGGAGCGGCGGCGGCGATGTCGGCTTCCGGCGCCGTCAACCAGTTCTCGACCGCCACCCGCCTGGTTGCGCCGCGTGCCAAGAGCGTCATCTTCCTTTATATGTGCGGTGGCCCGAGTTCTATTGACACGTTCGATTACAAACCCGCGATGATTGGGCTGGAGGGTAAGACAGTTAACGTGGAGACGCTCGGCCGCGGGGGACGGAGAAACGAGGGCCGCATCGTCGAGCCGCGGTGGAGATTTCGACAGCATGGGCAGTGTGGCAAGTGGATCAGTGAGTTGTTTCCGCACTTGGCGCGCCGAGTTGACGACATCGCTTTCCTGCATAGCATGACATCCGAGTCGGCCATTCACGGCACGGCCATGCTGCTGATGAACTCTGGCCGACTGCAAAGCGGCGATCCAGCGTTAGGCTCGTGGATCCATTATGGCTTAGGGACGATCAACGAAAACCTGCCGGGGTTCGTGGTGATACCCGATCCTCGCGGCCGGTCGTTCGGCGGTGCGAAGCATGGGTCGAACGGTTACCTGCCCGCGAAGTTTGGCGGGGCGGTGCTCCACGTACAAGGCACTCGCGATCGAACCGCGAAATTTGGTAAACGCATTTTGCGAGAGAATCGCCGTGAAATGATGGAGACCGATCCAGCGGTCCTCACTCTCAGCACGGAAACACGGGCCATTCATGCGTTGTATGGGATCGACCACAAAAGTACTCGTGATTTCGGAACTCGCTGCCTTGTGGCGAGGCGTCTTGTCGAGCGTGGTGTGCGATTCATCCAATTGAATTATGGTGGTTCTCATTCGGACAGCAACTGGGATGCGCACGAAGACTTGGTCGAGAACCATACCCAACATGCGCTGGCGACCGACCAGCCCATTGCGGCCCTGTTGCAGGATCTGCAGCAGCGCGGCCTGTTACAGGAGACGCTCGTGGTATGGGGCAGCGAGTTTGGGCGACAACCCATCGCGGAGTATCCTGTCGGCACTGGGCGCGATCACAACGCATTTGGCTTCACCGTATGGTTGGCCGGCGGCGGGATCAAGGGTGGCGTGAGCGTAGGCTCGACCGACGAACTCGGTTCGCGGGCCGTCGATAATCCTTTCCACGTTAACGAATTGCATGCCACGATACTGCACCAAATGGGACTCCAACCGAACGCGCTGTCTTACGTAGTTCGAGACCTCGACCAAAAGCTCGTAGGCACCCAATCGGTGCAACCCATCTCCGAGATTATTGGTTAGAGCCTATCCCAGAACAGTCCTCGGAGAGGCGGTGTGATTTTTTGGAAAGCGGGCAACCGGTATCGGCACAAGTGGCGAAGATACTTGGTTCAAACGGCAGCCGGGCAACCGCCGCTAACTCGAATTAACATTTCATCACAACCTCGGAGCGCGAGGCAGGCGAGTGTTACTCGGAAGATTCTGGAAGCTGGTCCGGCCCCCCGACGGTTCTGTGGTCGCACGAAGGCGGGGCGGGAATATTGCGCGTATTGCAACGGGGGCGGAAACGTGGTTTTGGATGCAATAATCGGCGCTATTTGCGACGGGGGTCGGGCGTTTCTGCCGGGAATTGCAGCGTTTTCCGTGGTGGGGGTGTTGCAATAATCGATGATTTTGCTCATGGATGCGAACATTTAACTGTGGGGTGGATGATCGCCGTTGGTTGGGTGCTTCGCCAGGCCCCCGGTCGTTGACCGGGGGCTAAATGGGACG
>JADZFK010000264.1 GCA_020849945.1 Pirellulales bacterium
GGCACCTCGGCCAGCCGGAACTGCTCGCGACGCAAGTACACGTTCTGCACGCCCAATCCGTGGGTGACTCCGTAGAACCAGCCGCCCATCGAGAAGTACGCGACTGGTACGTCGTTTTCACACAGCGATTGAACTGCTTGCGTCGTGATTTGGATGTTGCCGAACAGGCTAACCTGGCACGTTTCGCCGATGCGTACTTCTTGAACGACCTTGTCCTTTTCGTTGATCTTGAGGACGTTGCCCGACTTGCCGACATAGAGTCCCTGGGTATTGAGATACAGCGGCCGCAAGTCGTCGCGGGCAGCGACCAACCGGCGGGGCTCTTGCCCGTTCTGCCGGACGGAGCTGATGGAGAGCCCGGTATCAAACAGCGTTCGTTGCTGTAATTGGCCGTTCGTGGTGCCGCCTGCCAGGCAATTCCAAGTTTCGTCCGGCAGGCAAATGCCGACCAGCGAGCAGCGTGGGCACTTCGGGCTGTCGACCAGCGGTGGCGGGATCTGCTTTGATGCGGCTACTGTCCGGGCGTCGTCGAGCGTCTTCAGCGTTTCGGCTTCGAGCACGTCGTCGATCGGAACGCGGACACGCTGCTTGGTAGACACGTAATAGATGATGCTTTCGTTGCAGGTGTAGCCGTTTTCGCGGAGGATGATCGCCTGGACGGCCAATTGGGCGCGGTCGGTGTCCCACGCCTCGAGTTGCCCGGTGCTGTTATGTTTTCGCGGCGCGCCGCGCTTATAGTCGACCGGCGTGACGGTCCCCTCCGCGGCTTCGATCAGGTCGAGCTTGGCTATGAGGCCGTGCGTATCGCTGGAGAGCGTCACAGACCGCGAATGGAGCTTGTCTTCCGGCGTCAGTTCCGCGGCCGGCACCAGCTCGTCTTGCTGGTCGTCCAGCTTGGCGTGCCGCAACGCGCCTTCGACCGTCTCGCGATTGTGGGCGAAGACCCCTTCCACCCACTCGTAGTAGAACAGCCGTGGGCAGTAGACGAACTCGTTGAGCATCCGCGCGGGTAAATAGTCGGGTGTGTCGGCTTCGTTGGTCAAGGGGCACCTCGTGGTTGGTTGCGAAGGCGTCCCTGCACGAGCTGGTCAGGATGCGGTAGAACTCTCTCGATGATTCTAAACGACAATGCACGGGGCACCGATCGGCGAATAGGGTTGCCCCAGCGTGGTGATCACGCGTTCGCCCCGCCCGACGGTCGGCCCAAGATCGACGAACAGCACCTGATCCTCGTTGTGCTTAATGATCTCCGAGAGCGTGTGCCGGCAGCGGGCCAAGTCAATCGGCGTGAACTGGCACTCGAAGATCGAATACTGCAAGTGATCGCCAAAATCCCGCATAGTCTTGCAGACCTTGCGAAGGCGTTTATCTTCGCGGATGTCGTAACAGACAAGATAGGTATTTCGCATGGCCGGCCCCGTGGGAGAGGAAGTGGCGTCGCTGCGAGAAGCGTGTCAGTTCGGAACGACCGTCGGCGGAATACTATAGTAATCCGTCAAACGTGGCGATCAATCGCTCACCGCCGCCATAAGCCCGAAGCCACAATGCCGTCCGGCACCGAGGGTTAGAGGGCCAGGAATAGGACGATCAAAGGTAAGTTGTACATGAACGGCAGTGAGATCTTTCAGGCGCGTAGGCCGGTGATAACCTGCATGCCTTCCATTCCGGTCATATTTGTGGGCGCTCAGGCAGTTTTTCAGAAACGGGACCGACTGCCAACTGAAGTCGCAGGGGGTCACAATGCCAGATTGCTGGAGCGCGGTTTGAATCAGCTTCACCGATTTGGCGGCCTTCTTGTCGTTGTGGCCGGGGAGAATCATCGGCGTGACGGTTTGCCAGATACTCGACGTACCCAGGTAGTGCTTATCGATGAACTTTCCGCTCGGAGGCGTGAATCGGCGCAGCTCGGCCTTGAAGCCGCTTACAGGCGTGGAGTCGGTTTTGCAGTCTTCGAATTCACCTTCGCGTTTGAGAAGTTCTCTGTCGATTCGATCCGCGAGGAACTTAAGCTCGCGCTCCATGCCAATCGGCGCGATGATCATGACGTTGCGAATGATCGCGTCGGAGTGTGCGTGGCCAATCGACGGAAGCGGAACGTAAGAAAACTGCCGGTGGTCGTTGCCAACCGATTCGTCTCGTTTTCCGCGCACAACGCGATTGACCCAATCGGCCGGGTTTTCAACCCACGGCGGCGGATCGCCCTTCATCCGTTCAATCGCCACATGACGCACCATTCCCGCAATGTGAGCGAGTCTAGCGTGGGGATAGCGGGCCGTGTCTTCGTTGTCGTCGAGTAGTTTGAAGATGGCGTGGGGACGGGGCAGTGGATCTGTGTCGCAGTGGTAACGCACTCGATCGAAGGCCGACAGCGGCGAAACCGGTGTCCAGCCATCTTGCAGGCGGGTCAGAAATTGATCGTGGCGTTTCGTCAGCGCGTCGAGTGAGCCGTTGCGATGGACACGCAAATGCCGCCCTGCACGTGCGGAGGGCATCCATCGTTCGCCCGTCAGTAGCGGCGAAGATTGGTCGATCAGTATGGCATCGGCGATGACCTGGTCGATGCCCCAGCCCAGATGCGTGATCGCGCGAACTGACGGGCGAATGGCACGGAGCAGAACATCAGAATCAAGTGTCATCATTTCGAGAGGATAGAGGTAGCGCAGCGTCGGCAGTTCGTCGCCAATCATTTCAATGCGCATGGGCCGAAAGTCTTTCTCCATGCGGTATTCGGCGATGCTGGCATCAAGATTTCCACGATGCCAGGCGGCGGTAACGAGGTCGGTTTGGTTGTGAGGGACATACGCACGGTAGCCGACGGTACTTACGGTGGCGCGAGGTGCGACGATGTTGGGCCGCAACGCTTCTAGCGTCTGCAACGCTTGCCGAACTTCTGTCGTGAGTGCACGACCACGGGCGCGCAGGCTTGCAGCATTGACCAGCGCCTGAAACGCTCGCATGGGCGATGGCGGCCACTCGGGCCTATCGGCGTCGCCACGACCATGAAATAGGGGAAAGGGCTGGATGAATCGGAACGTGATGCAGAGGATCGAGCTCATTAGTCGTCCTCCGTCTTCGGCTCGGCGGCGGCTTTTGCGGAACGCTTGCGAGTCTGCTTGACGTCACCTTCGCCGGCGATGTCCTTCTTGGCGCGATCGGGGTCAAACTGCACAGATTCTGAATTGCCGACGACAAACGCTTTCGCCGCTATTCGGGCGAACGCGATGGCGTGGTCATGGCTGACCTGCAACTCCTCCCGTTTCCCGTCGATATAAACCAACGTAACCGTTCGCGGAAAATCAATGTTGGGGACAAGATTGCAGCCTTGGCGAAGGTACGTCGGCGCTGGTGCTGTCAAGGCGACGAGCGACAGTCCTAGAACATATCGCCGTAATGCAAGCGTTTGAGTGGCATCATCTCCGGCCGAAAGCAAACGAAGCGCTGCTAGGCTGAACGTAACATCGCGTCTAATGCCCCCCTTGGCGATTACGCCGCCATGTGATCCGCTAGCGGGCACGTGTATGAAACCGCGTTCGGCGTAAGCGTTCTTGACCTTCTTGTCTGTCGTATCTTGAAGGAGACCAAGTCCGATGTAGTCGGTGGATGGGTTAAACTGAGCGGATCGTGTGAGTTTCTGCACATCAAACGCTCGGATGGTTGCGGTGACAAGCCGAGGAAGTTTGGCCTGAGTATCACGCGAATCCCACACGCCAAAGACGAGCGAGGTGGGCGCGACCTTTGCCATATCGAGTGCGTTGCCCTTAAGAATAGCCTTAAACGCATCCTGTAGTTTTTTCTGCAGCTGTGTGCAACGAACGATCGCATCGCCAGCGCGGTGTCCAGCTTCGAGGAGGTTGACCGATTTCTCGCCGGCACCGATGACGATTTGCGGCACGAGATCGGAGTATTCTGGCTTAGCAAATAGTGGTTCGATGCGATTTGCCTGCGAGCCAACGCTATCAATCAGACAGACGTTCTTCTCGCCCTCTGGGGGATCGATATTGTATCCACCAGGAAAGACCTTTCTATCCTCGGCGGCAGCGTAGGTTGCGGGAAATACCACACCATCCACACCTTCGACGGGCACAAGTGGCTCACGAATTACGATCGCGGCAGTGGTATCCGTTTTCAGCCAGCTGTCATATTTGTCCAACTCACTCATCACGGTCTCCTTGAAATAGTTGTGCGGGTAGAAAACTCTTCAGGTACTTGGTTCGGTACAGAAGTCGGAACTCGTAGCTGTTTGCCCCTGACAGTTGAATCGCCTGACAGGCAACCGCAGCGGCCACACTTGGCGCTAATGGCGTGTTCCAAGCAGTGTAAACAAAGCGATTTTCCCCCTTTTCTTCGCGGGGGCGGAATCGCTGAAGGCCGACGAAGCACAGAAATTCCAAGATTGGTTTGCAGGAGGTTTCGATGCGCGTCGCTTTGCTACCGGCGAGAGGATCAAAACTGAAGCCGATATCAAGCGCAGAACCTTGCCCGCCAAGATCGGAATCAAAGTTGAAAGGCAGGCCTATTCCGCGGGCGAGATTCCAGAGTGATATTTCGCCTTCAGAACGAGTTGCGGTAAGTCCTGCGTGCATCGCCGCCGCGATATCGAGGACCGACTGTTGCCCCGCCCACGTCTTGAATCGTGAACCGCCCGAGAACTCGTCGCAGAACCAATCGACCAGGAATCTGAGCTTGCCAGAAAGCACAATCGGCAATTCGCGCCGAAGCGATTCCAGTAGTTTTTTCTCTTTTTCCGACGCATCGATTCGCTCTTCTTTCGTCAGGGCCGACAACTCGTCAAGACGATGTCGCTCATTTGGTGTCATTGTGTTCTCGACAACGCAGTTCGCAATTTCCTGAACCGCTGACGCAAGCGAGCCGTCAGTGGCTGTAACGCAGAATGCGTCTCCATCAAACCAGCCTTCCGCCCCTGGCCATAGCCGGTCGGCCAGTTCCAGCAACCCGCAGCAGGCGAAGAACTGGCCGGGGTTGGTCAGGTCGACGGGAACGCGGATGGTAGGAATGATGCCGGTCATGGTCTCGCTTCCTCGAAGCATTCGGACGGTTGGGCGCTGGCCTGCCAGTCGGCGGCGCGAAGGATCGATTCGACGTATGCCAGGCCCCAGTGGCCGAACGTGCGTTGCAGGCGGGCGAATCGGCGGACGACTTCGATCGACATCGCGCTCCGCGACGCGCCCGAATGTTCCGGATCAATCGTTTGGCTTTCCTCGAAGTGTGGCCGACCCATGCCGTGATGGACGGCAATCAGGTGCAATACGAGGTCTTTCGACCGCTCGTCGAGTTTTTTGAATTCATCGAGTTGACTGACGTCGAGCAACGAGCCGAATTCGTGGCGATACTTGCCTTCGCGGCGAGCAATCCACTTGCGGCCAGACTTGGCGAACAATAGATGCTTCAAGTGTTCCGGCCGACCGATGCCGCTCTGCCAGCGCTCGCGGCATTTCCCCAGATCATGCCACTTGGCCGCCAATCGCAACGCATTGGCAATCCACGGTTCAATCGAAAGAGAGTCTAGGATGGCATTGACACCCGCTTCAACATCCCTTGTGTGAACATCGTGCAGGACAAGTTTGAGGCTATTACGAGAGTTTTCGGATGCGATCGGCTTTTCGAACCAGAACCATTTGCGTCGTTCTTCATCGGTCTCGATGTCTTCGACTTCAGGCCACTTAATAGTGAGGATAAGCCGCATGCCATTCGCTGCAGCCGATTTTTCGTTGGCAC
>JADZFK010000265.1 GCA_020849945.1 Pirellulales bacterium
CACCTTAGCACGCTTGTGTCCAGCCATGCACCACAGTATGCACACACCGAATGAATCGCGCAAGTCCACCTAGATTCTATATTCCTTGTAATCTACACTGCGCAAATCTTGTGCCGAACAGGATTGCGATCGTGGCGTTTTTCAACGGGCTGATAGAGAACGAGCCGCTTTACGTAATCCCTGGGCGGGCAACGAACTAACGATTCTGCCGCAACCTCGGGTTACGTTTGAATGATCCGTTATGCCGGGATATGATTTTGCAATGTGTCGAAGTTAGGCCCTTCATCGGTCGAAGGGACCCCAGGTCGCATAATCGATCCAGGCGTCACCTTTCTCCCTGGAATCAGGCCCTAAGTTGCATGATAGCAACGCTTTGTTGACACCCGGGGACCGCAACCGTTACCATTGAACTAGCAGTTTCGTTGTCGTGGGGGCCGATCCTCGAACTCCCCTGGCTTCGGCTAGCTACTCATCCGGGGTTCACTTTCAACGCGAATTTTCGTGGAAATTCACCTGGCTTTTCAATCCCTTTCGTGGTTGGCTTCGTAGATCACCATGATAGGGTGGCCGCTTTCGTGGCTCCTGTTGCCGGTATCGAATTCTTCGCGATTTGCAATGACAAGCTCCCTGTGGAAACTCACTTCGCTTCCGACGGTTTTCAGGCCATCAAGTATTACAAGTGAAGGCTCAACAACTCACAAGAAGGCCTCGATGGACTAATCATCGAGCTCGCCTTTCGAGCGGTTCGGTTGGCATGGAACGTACGTGGACGGCGTGGTGAACCTACTTATCATTGCTGGTGATTGTCGATGAAGGCGGCGGCTCAAGAAAGGTTGGCAACTGTGAAGGACGAATCCGTGGCCCCGAAAAGTGGATCGAGTACAGCGATCTTGACTAAGTCGTGGGTTGGGCAGGGCGTGTTTCAATCGCGTCTCTGCTTCCCTCAACTCGAAGGCGATGCCGACGAGAGCGGGAACCAACCGGCCGCCGGCGTTGGTTTGAATGCCTTCTCACGCAAGGTGGGCTTGCGGTACAGCATGCAAGTGCTGCGTGGCAGCCTGCCCCTGCTGGCGACAGACGTGATTGCCCTGACCGCCACGATCGTGGGCTTTCGCTATGCGTTCCTGTACCTGAACGTGGAGCTCTTGGCGGGAATTAATCTTTCCGCTTGTCTGATGCCCATCGTGATGGGGTTTGTGTTGCTGAACATGGAACTCGGCCTTTATCTTGGCGTGCGGCTGAGCCCCGTCGAAGAGCTCCGCCGACTGGTCGTCTCGGTGACTTTCGTATTTCTTATGTGGGCCGTGGTCGAAGCGCTGCTCCAAGGTACCATCGGGATCCAGCGGTGGTACCTTTCCGTCGTATATCTTTCGTGCGTGCTGGTGCTCCCGATCTCCCGAAGTTGGGTTCGGCACATGTTGGGGCGGTACACAAGTTGGGGAATTCCGACGATCGTGTGCGGCGATGATGCCGCCGCGGTTCGGGTCTATCAATGGTTGGCCGACAATCGCCATTTGGGCCTGCGGCCGGTCGGGGTCGTTGGAGACCCCGAGCGGTTGTTGTCGACGGACGAAGATTTTTGGTACTTGGGCTCTTGGGAAGAAATGGTTTCCATCGCGGATGAACGCCGCGTGTTTTGGGCGGTTGTCGTACCGCCGGAAGACCGATCGGCTTCGGTCTCTTCGCTCGTTGCCGATTACTTGTACACGATTCCGCAAGTGCATGTGCTTTCGGAATTGACCGGCCTACCCGACCCCTGGAACCCGCAGCGGCTCGATGGATTGGCAGGCATCCACCTGCAGCAGAACTTGATGCTTCCCGGGCCGCGACTTACGAAGCGTTGTCTCGACCTAGTCGTCACGCTGATCGGCGGTATCTTCCTTTTGCCCCTGTTTTTCTGCCTGGCCTTGATCGTGAAACTATCATCGCGCGGGCCGGCATTCTACGGCCACAAACGCATCGGTCGTTACGGCGTCCCGTTCAAGGCCTGGAAATTCCGCACGATGTTCGAGAACTCGAACGTCGTCTTGGAAAAGTATCTGGAAGACAACCCGGAATTGAAGGAGGAATGGCAGCGTGATCACAAGCTCCGCTTCGACCCCCGCGTGACGCGAATCGGGCGATTCATGAGAAAAACGAGCCTCGACGAATTACCCCAGTTGTGGAACGTCATTAGGGGCGACATGAGCCTCGTGGGGCCGAGGCCAATCGTCACCGATGAAATTGTGAAGTACGGCCCCCACTACGGCCTGTACACGATGGTCAAACCAGGCATCACCGGCCTGTGGCAAGTGTCGGGCCGCAACAACACGACCTACGAGGAACGCGTACAACTCGACGCCTACTACGTGCGGAACTGGTCGCCATGGGGTGATGTGTTTCTACTGATCAAGACGATTCGGATCGTGGTCTTCGCTCGAGGCGCTTATTAAACGCAACGGCAGGTGTTCTCCTTCTGCTCTCCATCCTTCGGAAGTAGGATTCCATGATGCCGTCCTCTTGATCCTCATCGTTTGAAGACGGAAACTGAACCCCATGTACCACCGGTCTACTTTTCATGCTCCTTAAGCGATTTAATCAATTTAGAAAGCTGCTCAAGGTTCTTGGGAACTCTACTTATCGCTCTGCCTTCCGCCGCGCGGGTGTGGCGGCTGCTACCGAGCACGAAGCGCTGCTTCGGCATTTCAACTTTGCCACGGTAGTCGATGTCGGTGCGAATCGCGGGCAGTTCTCGCTTGTTTCCAGGCAATGCTTCCCTCAGGCTCGCATTCTTGCCTTCGAGCCCTTGGCGAGCCCCGCCAAGAAGTTCGAAACGGCGATTAACGCAGACCCGCTCGTCACGTTGCACCGCGTGGCCATTGGGGCCATCGACGGCACCGCTACGATTCACATTTCCGCAGCGGATGATTCCTCCTCACTGCTGCCGATCACAGAATTACAACAAACGCTTTCTCCTGGGACTCACGAAGTCGCCACGGAACCAATCGCTGTGGTCAAGCTGGATAGCCAAATAGACGAGCGGGAACTGAAATCACCTTCTCTGTTGAAGATCGATGTACAAGGCTTTGAACTCTCGGTCCTGCAGGGCTCGGCTGCATTGCTGCAGAAGTTCTCCAATATCTATGTCGAATGTTCGTTTGTGGAATTATACGAAGGCCAAGCGCTCGCCGACGAAGTAATCAACTACTTACGAGATCACGGGTTTAACCTGTGCGGTGTCTACAACGTAAGCTACGACTCGCGAGGAAAAGCCGTGCAGGCAGATTTTCTTTTTTCCGCCGCTGGCTCCGGCAGCACATGATGGTAGGAGCAGTAAATGGGGACGTTGGCTGAACCAGCGAAGCTAAACACCAATGGCAGGGGCGCCGATACAACCGGTGTGCGCCCAGGGTTGGCCATTGTCTCCAATAGCATCACCCCTTACCGGGTGAATCTTCATCGCTTGATCGCCGCAGGCATACCTGAACTGCAATTGCACTCTCTCATCACGCACGGAGTCGACGAATTCGACTGGCACGTGAACGCGCCACCTGAAATTCACGTTGCCAATTTTAGCATGCCAGGCGACAATCCCAGGCACGGCTATTTGCATCGCCCCTGGGGTGAGTTGCAAAAGGGGTCTCGGCTAATCGAGTTCGTCCGCCAAAACAACGTGCGTTCGGTAATCTTCAACGGGTACAACTACATTTCCTACCAGAAACTGGCAATGTACTGCCGGAGCCATGCAATCCCGTTTTTTCTGCGAAGCGATAGCAACATCCGGAGCGAACGCCCCCTCTCGTTCTTAAAGCGGGTCATCAAGCGAGCCGTTTATTCTTGGTGGATGACACGCGTACAAGGCGTGATGCCTATGGGAGCTCTGGGCGACCAGTTCTTTCTGAAATACGGTGCCAACGCCGACCGATTGTATCGAGTGCCCTGTTGGCCCGATTATGACGCTTTTGCCAACGTCGAGCCGGAGGCGTTGGCGCGATTCCGCCGAAAGTTTGGGTTAGAGGAAGGTCGTCATTACTTCCTTTTCAGCGGCCGCCTCGCACCCGAAAAACGCGTCGACCTTCTCATCGATGCTTTTGCCGCCATAGCAACCGAGCGGCCGCTGTGGAACCTCCTCATCGCTGGAAATGGCAGCCTCCATGCGGATCTGGCCCGCCGAGTCCCAGAGCACCTAAAATCTCGAGTAATCTGGGCCGGTTTTTTGGAAGCCAGCGAACTTGTAGCGGCGTATCATTCCTGTGACGTTCTAGTGCTGCCCAGCGAACTAGAACCATGGGCCCTGGTAGTCCAAGAGGCCATGGCGGCGGGCTTGGTGGTCGTCTCTAGCGACGTCGTTGGGGCAGCCTACGAATTGATTCAAGACGGCAAAAGCGGGCGAGTTTTTCCCAGCGGACAATTGCTCGCCTTAAAGAATGCCATTTTAGATGTAACCGCTGACAACTCGCTGGCACAATTCAAACAACACTCGAGGGCGGCGCTAGCCACCTGGAGAACCACTGCGAACCCCGTCGCTGAAATACGTCGCGCACTGACGGATGCCAGCGTACTCACCGCCACTGCTCAGTAACCTCTCGATTTCCCCGCCGTACGGTAGTCTCCATGTCGAATTGCGATCCACTTGTTGGCTTCGGAATAGCCGTGATCCTGATCGTCGGATTGTTCGTGGCGGTCCCGTTCCTTCGCGGCAAACGCGACCTGCTGACGGCTTGGAATTCTCTCCTGCTCGGCATCGTTCTGTTCGCTGGCGTAACTTCGATCGAAACCAAGTATGTCTATGCGCTAGCTCCGTGGAAACATCTCGGGTGGTTTCAACCCACAGCAGAGGAAATCTCGTGGTACATGACAGCCACAGCCTGCTTCATCGCCGTTCTGATTGGCGCCTATTACCTCAATACACTTGCCAACCGATTCGCTCAAAACCGTTTTCGCAAATGGCCGGAAGTCACTGCCTCTGGCACGTTCTTCATTCTCATCTGCTGCGGACTCGTCATGCTGAGCTCAATTGCTCTCAGCAAAATTACGTTTCTGGGGCCACTGACGTTTAACCTCGCTCTAGCAGCTGCACCGGCCGCCTGTGTGTTCAGCTTCAGGATGTGGTACCACAATCGTACGAATTTCGGTTGGCTCACGCTCTTCGTGACGATCCTGATTGGTGCAGCCCTATATGCCATGGTCGTTAGCGGCGGTCGACGACTCCTCCTGTCGGTCATTCTTGGTCCGGTACTCTATGTGTATTGGTCGGATGCACGCTACTGGAAACGCTCAACCACGATCTTTGCAGTAGGTTTGGCGGTTGTCTTTGTCTTCATTGTGAGTGCTGTGTACGCCAACTTTCGTTACAATCTGCAGGGAAAAGAACGGACGGCTGGCAACATCGTTACTCAGATACAAGGCGTAAGAGAATCTGGCAGTTGGTTCAAGTTCTTCTTGAGTCAGCCTCTCCAATACTTCGGGCAAGGCACCGGACAGTTTGCCTTGTTAACCCAGCGTTTCGTCTCCGATGGAGTGCTGACTCCAATTCCCCTCAATTCTTTAAGGTTCATATTCACTTATCCTATCCCTCGAAATGTGTGGAAGGGAAAGCCGGAGGTACTTGGGGTTCGAGTTACGCGCGATGCCGCGGGAGCGCCAGGCACGAACTGGGGACTAGGCGTGGCTGGACAAGGGGCGTTCGAAGGTGGAATACCTGCACTTATCCTCTACGCGGTTCTACTTGCTTTTGGTGCTCGTATCATGGATGAACCGATGCGACTTCAACCAGGAAATCCATTCTTAATCTACATGCATGCGGCTGCCCTGCCCCACGTTGTGGCAATTCCCCGGGGCGATATGGGAGGCATGGTCATCCAAGCCGCACAGTGTGTTCTCTTTGCGTATCTGTTGGGATTCGTGTATCGGCAAGTTTTTGGAATCCAGCGATCTGCTTCAGTTGTTGCTGCAAATGGTCCTCCAAGCGGAGATGTTGCGGGGTTCGCATCTCAACCGACTCGACGCTCTCATTACTATTGAGCCTTGATTTACAAACTTAACACAAGTGGCTGCACCTCGCGCAAGTATGAAGGGCAAAGCCCGAACTGCTAGCGTTTAGTTTGCCAGTCAAGGTTCAACAGGTCGTTTCTCTAAGTCAAAGATTCGTCTCACGATTATTCTCCCCCTCCATACTTTTGATTATGCCATCCGATAGGTGCTTATGCCAACCGGCAACTCCAATGCAGTCGAAGCTCTCTCACGCAGTTCGTCTCCAGAAGTCTGTGCGTTTGGCCCCTTGCCACCCCCAGTCACGGGCCTATCTGTATTAACAGAAAAAGTCGTAGACAGCCTGAAAGAAAGAACCTCGCTCCTGATCGGTAATTTCTCTGCAGGCGATTCGCGACCTAGCTTCCGCACACGCATCATTCGTACCTTTCGTGCGACTGCGTGCCTGGCCAAGTTGCTCCTCCACGGCCGAAAACGAAATGGCCGACTCTACCTGGCCTGCAATTCCCAGGGCGGACTCCTCATGACCGCCCTCACGATCAAGCTCGCACACTTGTTAGGTTACAAAGTGTTCTTGCACCACCATGGTTATATGTACATAGATGAATACGACTGGCGGATGAAGTGGACTGAACGTTACTTGAGCCCCAACGATGTGCATCTGATGCACGCCCAACAAATGATTGACGATTATCGGAATCGATACACCTCCAAGGCCCAGTTCACGTTCATGTATCCGGCCATTGCGGCCTTTGCGCTCGGCAACGCCCGGCAAAATCCGCCACTGCCGCTTCGACTCGGATTCTTGGCCAACCTTACGCTTGCCAAAGGAATCGATCTCGTACTGGATACTTTCGAAAAACTGCACGAACGCGGGCGAAACGTGCAGTTGGTCTTGGCCGGCATGATCGCAAGCGACGATGCCGAACGCCTAGTCAACGAAGCACTCCGGAAATATGACGGCGCTGTCCGCTATGTCGGTGCCGTTTACAACGAACAGAAGCACGAATACTTCAAATCGATCGATTGCTTCTTGTTTCCCTCTCGGACCGAAGCTTGGCCAATCGTCCTCAACGAAGCCCAGGCCGAGGGCCTGCCCATAGTCGCCACCAACCGCGGCTGCATCCGAACCTGTGTGGACACCGAGGCAGGACTGGTTGTTTACAACCCCAATGAGTACGTCGACTTGGCCGTTCGACAGGTTGAGGAATGGATGGATTCGCCGGAGAAATATGCCGCCGCTTCGCGCGCTGCCATCGCCCAGGCCGAACGATTCCAACGCGAAGGCAAACAACAACTGGAACAACTCGTCTCCAGAATCTGCTCGCCTTGAGCGGTCGGAAATCGCTCTAGTGCTTTGTCATAGCTCAATGTTCGTAGATAGGCTCTCATTAAACCTCCTCAGTGACAAGCCGCGGCCAGGATCTGCTCGAATCGTTCGGCGATCTTGTCGATATCGAACTCGGTCTCGGCGTACACGCGAGCTTTGCGGCCCATCTCGTTCCGCAGTGCATCATCGTTCAACAACTTCTCGACTGCTTGGACGAAACCTTGGTCATCGCCGACGGGAATTGCGAATCCGCTACCGCTTTCCTGGATCACTTTCGCCGCTCGGTTGATGAGAGGCACGGC